>NZ_PIRR01000046.1:0-11162 GCF_003048555.1 Campylobacter concisus
ACTTAATCCATTTTGGATAGAAGGCATTAAGATATTTTGCGAGTTTTTAAATAGTGCTGGACTTGCAAGGCAAAGTGATCTTATTTGTGATATGGTTTTAAATTTTATTGATAAATTCCCAGATATAAAAAAGCTCAAATTTCAAAGTGGAGAATCTTTTTTTAGTGAAGAGATAAATAAATTTTTTATTAAAAGCAACTCTTTGGAATTTACTTCCAGCAGTGATAGTAAAAAAGATATGAGTTTTGAAGATCTAATAAAAGAACTAGATAAAAGTAAGCATGCTTCAAGTGCTCAAAGTGAGCTTAATTTTATGCTTGAATTATCAAAAATTTTTACTGCACAAGGTATGAATAATAATGCAAAAGCTACCTATGCACAAATAGTTAATTTTATAGAAAATACCGAGCTTAAAGATTATTTATCAGACGTATATATAAAGGCAAAAACATTTGTGTGATAAAATATGTTTTTTTAAATCACCTTTAATTTTATTTAAATATAATTCTTAAATCATTTACGAAAAAAGGATGTTACTATGGCAGATAATCTAATCCCACCAAAAGAACGCATAAATATAGTTTATAAAACTAAGACAAATGACCAAGAGGCTGATGTAGAGCTTCCATTAAAACTTATGGTAGTTGCAAATTTAACTGGCGAAAACCAAACTCCACTTGAAGATCGTGAAGTGATTTCTATCAATAAAATAAATTTTGATCAGGTTATGAAAAGCTTAGATATTCATACAAATTTCTCTGTAAAAAATAAGCTAAATTCTAATAATGAAGATTTAAATATTGACCTTGATTTTGAGAGCATCCATGATTTTAATCCAGACAATATTATAAATCAAATTCCTGAGCTAAAAAAACTCTTACAGCTTAGAAAAGCTTTAGTTGCACTAAAAGGTCCTATGGGCAATATGCCTGATTTTAGAAAAGCGGTTTTAGAAGCTATAAAAGATGAAGATAGTAGAAAACAACTTCTTTTAGAGATTAAAGACGAACAAGATAAGGAATAAAAATGTCTGAAACTAAAGTTAAAACTCCTATCATTGAAAGCATAATGCAAAGGAGTAAATATTCAAAAGATGACGAGAGTTATAGTGTTGTAAAGCAAGGAGTTGCTGAGTTTATTTCAAACATAATAACAACAAATAATGCTGAAGATAAAATAAACAAGCTCGCACTTGATGAGATGATAGCTCACATTGATACCCTTTTATCTGCTCAAATGGATGAAATTTTACACAATAAATCTTTTCAAGAGCTAGAATCAACTTGGCGTGGAATTAGGTTTTTGGTCGAGAGAACAAATTTTAATGAAAATGTAAAAATTGATCTTTTAGACGCTACAAAAGAAGAAATTTTAGATGATTTTGAAAATAATCTAGATATAACTCAAAGTACACTTTATAAACAAATTTATTCAGCCGAATATGGACAATTTGGTGGTGAACCAGTTGGTGCGATAGTGGCTGACTATGAGCTAGATAAATCAAATCAAGATATGACTTTTTTAAATAAAATGTCATCAATTGCTGCAATGAGCCATTCGCCACTTCTTACATCTCTTTCTGCTAAATTTTTTGGACTTGACAATTTTGGTGAGCTTGAAAATATAAAAGATCTAAAAAGTATGCTAGAAGGCCCACAATATACAAGATGGAGAACTTTTAGAGAAAATGAAGATGCAAAATACACAGGTTGTATGGTAAATAGATTTCTTACAAGATCTCCTTATGTACCAGAGGATAACCCTATAAAGAGCTTTAATTATAGAGAAACTGTAAATAATCACGATGATATGCTTTGGGGCAATGGAGCTTATGCGTTTGCTACAAGGCTTACAGATAGTTTTGCTGATTATAGATGGTGCGGTAATATCATTGGACCAAAAGGTGGCGGTGCTGTAAAGGATCTTCCAACTTATACTTACGAAAATTATGGAAGCGTTCAAACAAAAATCCCAACCGAAGTTTTGATCACAGATAGAAGAGAATTTGAACTTTCAGAAAATGGATTTATCGCTCTTACTTTAAGAAGAGATAGCAATAATGCTGCATTTTTCTCTGCTAACTCTGCACTAAAGCCTAAAATTTTCCCAAATACTCCAGAAGGTAAAGCTGCTGAGACAAATTTCAGGCTCGGAACTCAACTGCCTTATGTGTTCTTGATCTCTCGTTTGGCTCATTATCTAAAAGTGCTTCAAAGAGAAGAGATAGGTACATGGAAAGAGCGTAGCGACGTTGAGCGCGGCTTAAATGAATGGCTAAGGCAATACATCTCGGATCAGGAAAACCCACCAGCAGATGTTAGAAGTAGAAGACCATTTAGAAGCGCAAAAGTAATTGTCAGTGATATAGCTGGCGAGCCTGGTTGGTATAAAATAGAGCTTTTGGCTAGACCTCACTTTAAATTTATGGGAGCAAATTTCGAGCTTTCTTTGGTCGGAAAACTAGACAAAGAGTAAGCTTACTATGTCGCTGATAGATAAAATTTTATATGAATTTAGCGATGAATCAAAGCTACGTCCATATTTTAAAGATCTAGACAGCGACATAAAAGATCACATTGATACCATTTTAAACTCTAGACTTGGTAACTACGGCCGATTAAATGATAGTATTATTGATCTTTGGTCGATGGGTGTTGAGATAAACGAGCTTGGTCATAAACTTGGCATGGCGATATATGAACTAATCAGCTCAAATGAGAATAGAATAGAAGTAACATCTATCGGATACGATGACTCACTAAAGCCTTGGCGTATCATCTTTAATATAAACTACAAGCATAAAAACGATAATTTCAAAGAGTATTTGCTAAAAGTTATTTTTAAAAACAATAGATATTGTGAGATTTTATAATGGATTATAATGAAAATAATTTAGCTTATTTTCAAAAAGAGATGGCATACCTTGATGAAACAAGAGCCCTTTTTATTAAAAATTTTCCAAAAGTTGCACCATTTTTAGATACTAAGAGCAAAGATCCTGATGTTGAGAGCATAATAGAAAATATGGCTATTTTAACATCTAGAATCAGGCAAGAACTAGATGAAAATATCCCACTAATCGCTGAGTCTTTAGTAAATATCTTAATGCCAAGCTATACAAATCCTTTTCCATCAGTTTGTATGCAAGAATTTACCTTAAGAGATGACTTCTCTGGGGTAAAAGAATTTATACCAAAAGGAAGCATAGTTGAGTCAAAGCAGATCAATGGCATAACGTGCAAATTTCAAACAATCTTTGACATAAATTTGCTTCCCTTAAAGATAACAAAAGCTTTTATGTCAAACAATAAGAGTGATTATCTTCTAAATTTAAATATAAGCGTTACAAAGGACGAGTTTAGCACTAAAGAACTTGATATAGATTTTTTAAATTTATATCTTGGAGATAATGTTTACTTCTCTTCTACACTCTTAATGTGGCTAAAAAATTACTTGAAATTTATTACAATAAGTTTTGAAGATAGCGATCAAGAGATAAAGTTAAGCCCTGATAAACTTAGTTTAGATGAGTTTGATGAGCGTTTGATAAAGAGTGATGAGTTTGGATTTGAAGCATTTGAGCTTTTGAAAGAGCTATCATTTTTTCCTTCAAAGTTAAATTTCATGCGATTAAATGGTCTTAGCTTTCTTAAAAAATTTTCTGCAAAAAGCTTTAATATTAAATTCATATTTTCAAAAGATATGCCAAGTGGATATGTGCCAAGGCTAGAGTATTTTTCTCTTTTTGCTACACCTGTAATAAATTTATTTGCAATGAGTGCCGAGCCTATTTTAAATAACAATAGGCGAAGCGAATATAGAATTTTTCTAGATCGCTCAAATATCGATGCTTATGAAATTGTTTCAATCAGTAAGGTGGTCGCTCATAGTAGTAATAATGAAAAAAGGATATTAAAAAACTATAAAAGTTTTGAGAGATTTGAATTTTTAAATGATGAGCGAGCAAAAGATTATTATTTTGTCAGTAATAAAACAGATATAAAACTAGACTCTTATAAAGAAATTTCCTTTTTTAAAAGCGACTCCAAAGATCAAACCATTAGCATAGATGCACTTTGCTGCAATGGTGATTTACCTTGCAAGCTAAGACTTGGTGAGATAGATAGAGTGTTATCCCATCAAGGTGTAACAACTAAAAATTTAACCATTCCAACTAGTGTAAAGCGAGTAAAAATAGATGGAAATCTTCTTTGGAAACTAGTTAGTATCTTATCTTTTAGCTATCAAAGTATACTAGAGAAGGGCTCTTTTTTAGCACTTCTTAATACATTTAGCGCGCCAGATGATGAGTTTTTTAAAAAATTTGCCAACTCGCTTTATGATATAAAAACAAAGCAAATTTATAGAGTTGATCAAGGTTTTGCAAAAAGAGGGTTGCTCTGTATATTTTATATAGATGAAAGTGAATTTGAGAGCATTGGAAATGTCTATGCTTTAGGTATAAATTTGTCGAAATTTTTATCAAAATTTGCTTCAATTAATTCATTTTGCGAGCTTAAAATAAAGTGTATAAAGAGCAAAATTTTGCTTAATTATGACTTTTTAGGTGGTACAAAAAAATTAATATGAACAAAGAACTAAATCAAGCTTCTTTTTTTAAATTAGTAAAGAACTGCCTTAAGCACCACGATAGAAGGGATATTTTTTTAAAAAATAACCCAAGTTTTGCCTATCCGATTAATGAGCTTGAAAGCTTAAATAAAGAGGATGCAATAAAAATTGTCGTAAATTTTATGGGTCTTTTGGGAAGTGGCTCGCATCTTACAAGTTATATTTTAGAAAAGATCTCGAAAAGTAGCGATAATAATTTCGAGAAATTTTTTGACTTTTTTGACAATTACTTGCTTTGGCTTTTCTTTGATAGCATTAGTTTAAAAAATTATGCAAGATCTTTTGAAAAAGAGCTTGACGATAAAATTTCAAAGATTTTATTGGATATATTAAACATAAGCAATAAAAAATTAGCAAAAAAATTCTTACCATTTTCTCCGCTTATTATTAGCCAAAGAAGGCCTAAAAGAGAGATCGAGTTTACCTTGCAGCGTCATTTTAATTTAAAAAATAAACTATTTTTGCTGGAAAATTTACCAAATCAAATTTTCATAGCACCTTCAAATTTAAATTCGCTTGGTATCAAAAATAGGACTTTGGGCAGAAATTTTATACTTGGTAAAAAGCTTTTTGAGAAACAAACTAAGATAGCAGTTTATATAAATGGCATAGATTATGAAGAAGCTATTGATTTTTTCCCAAAAAGAAGAAAATTTAAAGAGCTTCAAGATACTCTTATTTTTTTTACGAACAATGAATTTGTTGCTGATTTATACATAAAAATAAACTATTCTCCAAAGATGCAGCTAAGGCTTGGAATAGATGAAAGTTATAGTAAAATAGGCCTTGGTGCAAGGCTTAAAAGTAATAAAAATATGTCAAATTTTATAAAATTTAGGCTTTGCTCTTAAATTTTCAGATATAAAATCTAAAATATTTGTTATTATTACATTAAAGAAATATATTTATTTGTAAAAGGATGTGCATCAATGGCATTTATCGATTACCTAAGAAGGTTTTTTGTCTTTTTTAGATTTAAACACAGCACCATTTTGGTAGCTTCTATTGCATTAAGCATCTTATTTTGGCTTTACGCTCCACTTATAGCTTTTAACGATGTATATAGCTTTGCTAGTATAAGTTCAAGAGTCACTATATTAATTGCATTTTGGGCAGTTATTTTATTTTTTGTTTTAATCAAGCCATTAATGCACTATTTAGCATCTCAAAAAGATGAAAAAAATAATAAGCTAAAAGAGATAAAAAAAGAGTCTATGGATAGTTTTGGTAAGGCAAAAAGAAATTTTATGCTCTCTTTGAAAGATGCCAAAACAACATGGAAAAAAGATATAAATTTCAAAAAATTACCTTTAATAATGATAATGGGTAACGAAGGTGCTGGAAAGAGCGCATTTATAAACTACTCAAATATCGAATTTCCACTATCTGATAGTTTAGATACTTATAAAAAAATACACAAAAGTACAACAAACTTTAATCTTTACATTTCAAAATTTGGTGCACTTTTAGATACTGAGGGTATACATTTTGCACAAGAGAGCCTATATCAGCCAACAGCTACTGAAGAGCTTCCTGAAGATGATGTGGATAAAAATAGGGATTACTTGCTTAAAAAAAGTATCTGGAGTGAATTTTTAAACTTTTTAAAACGAAATGATTTTAACGCTAGATTAAGTGGTGCAGTTTTAATCATAGATACTAAAAAATTCCTCGAAGGCACTCAAGAATATTTTGATGAATTAATTAGATATATGATAAAAAGGGTTAATGACTGCGAGAAACATCTAAAGACTAAATTTCCTATTTATATTGTTTTTAGCAAGCTTGACTTAATAGATGGCATGGGAGATTATTTTAGACTTTTCAATGAAGATGTGGCAAATAAGGCTCTAGGAATAAACTTAGATTCAAATTTCTCAAAACAATCACTAGAAACAGAGTTAAAAAACCTAAGCGAGTCACTATTTAAACATCTCATGAGTAAGAACTCGATTTCGCATTTATTGGAAGATAAGAAGCGTTCATATCTCTTTTTAAAACAACTTGATAATTTTTTTGCTTTAGTGAAAGATTTTGTAACAAAGCTAAGCTCTCAAAATGCACTTAAAAATAGCTCAACCATAAATGGAATTTATTTCGTTAGTGCTTATCAAGAAAATATACCTATAAACTATCTTACAAACACTATTTGCGATAGATATAACATTAAAAAACCACTTTTAAGAGCGGTAAATAACTATAGTAAACAAAGCTATTTTGTAAAATCATTTTTAAAAGAGATAGCTTTTAAAGCTAACTTAAATAAATTTGGTGCTCAAAATAGATTTACAAAATTTGCAAATTTTGTTTTAGCAGCCATACTTTGCGCTGGAGTATATTTGGGTTCTAGTTTTATTCTAGACACCAAAAACATAAAAGAGCAAAATGCTATAAATAATGCAAATAAAATTTCTTCATACCTTGATGGTAAAAAATATAAGGATCTCTCTCCAACACAAAAGATTGAGCTTCTAAATTTACTAAAACAAAGTCTAAATGACTATCCAAGAATCTTTAGCGGCGATACTAAATTTGAGTATATAACACTAGATACTTCGTATAAAGGCTTTACTCCAGTTAAAGCACTTTACTATGATTTAAATGCTGATTTTTTCAAAAATACAGTTTTAACTGAAATGGAAAATATACTAAAAAATGAAATTGATCCAGATAAGCTAATAAAAGCATTTTATATGTATGATTCGCTCTTTGACAAAGATTATACAAATGTAGATTTATTTAAAATTTGGATTAGCACAAACTGGGATAAATTTGAAAAATATGGTGTTGCAAAAGATGAATTTTTAGCGCATATTGAGGTTATTTTAAAAGCAGAAAATTTAAACATAACTGCAGATACAGTTGCTCAAAGTATAGCAAATACGAGGCTATCACCTGTCCAAAGAGCACAAAGGCTCTACTACATACTTGAGTTCATATCATTTAAGGACGATAAATCTTTTTATGATATTAAAAAAGATGTTGAAAATTTATACACGGTAGTCCAAGAGAAAGAAGCATTTAAGCCATTTAATAAAATTTATACAAAAGAAAATTTAAGAGATTTCTTGTCAAAGCTTAGCTCAAACATAGATCAAACAGCTGGAATAGAATCTTGGCTAATGGAGACAAATTCTTCTTTAAAAGATATTAGCTCAAATGATAAGAAAGAGTTAAGTATTGCTGTAATAGAGCTTTATTTGCAAAATTATGCTGATAAGTGGAGCCAAATTTTAAGAGAAATAGAGCCAAATGAATTTAGCACAAAAAAAGAGGTCATAGAAGAACTCGACATCTTGTCAAAGAGAGAAAATCCTTTAAATTCTTTAATAAAATTAACTAATCAAAATACAAATTTAAATGATGAGAATTTACTAAAATATATCTATTCTCTAGGATTTGCTTCAAGTGAGATAAAGCGTGTTTTCAGTGATTTTAGTGCTAAATTTACTAACTATCATGTGTTAAATTCTAATGACTTGCTAGATATTATAAGCAATGATGTAACAAGCGTTTATAAAAAAGTTAGTGACTATAACTTCGAAATGCTTCAAAGTAACGATGATAAAATAGTTTATGCAATAAATGGTATAAAAAATGAAAACGACCCATTCGTTGTCTTAAATAATGATGCTAAGAAGCTTCCAGATGAGTTAAATGAATATTATCAAAAGTTATCGACACTTGCGTGGAAACAAGTAGAAAATGGTGCTTCGGTGCTTTTATCAACAGCATATAGAGATGATGTTTTTGATGATTTTGAAAGTCTTATCAAGCCATTTTATCCATTTAATGAACAATCTCCAAAGGCTGTTAGCACAGAAGAATTTAAAAGATTCTTTGGCAAAAACGGAACTTGGAATAGCTTTTATGATAGATATTTAAAACAAATCTTAAGTAAAACCGCTGATGGTTATAAAATAAGACCAAAATATGCAAAAGAGCTAAGATTTAGCAGAGATTTCCTTAAAAATATTGCCTATATAGACAGAATTTCAAATTTAATGCTTGATTCAAATGATGAGCTAAAATTAAATTATAATTTAAAAGCTGTCGACTTATCGGCAAATTTTAGCCATATAAATATTAGTTATTCTAATAACTCTTTGACTTATGATCATACAATTGCCTCAAATTTGATAGTCTCAAGTAAAAATTTTGATATATCAACACAGTTTAAATTCAATGCAGTTTCAAGTACTGGAAGCGAGAGAAAAGAGCTAAGCTTTGATGGAGAGTGGGGCTGGTATAAGATATTAAAGGCTTCAAATTTTAGTAGCGTTGGCGTTAGTACGCTTAATTTTGATGGTAGAAGAGATTCGTATTTTGGCTTTGAAGTAACACCAAATGGAGGAGAGCTTTTAGAGCTTATGGATATCATACCAACGATAAATTTACCAAAGAAGATGCTTTATTAAGGATAAAATATGCAACAAATAGCAGCAGTTATACAAAATTACGATAAAGCGTCAAGCTTTTCAGCTCAATTTATCATTTTTGATGAAAATGGCGGTGATATAGGCTCGTTAGATACTACAAAATTTTCTTGTAATGATATGAGCGATTCAATCGCACCAAAACACGCTCATGTTGGATTTGAAGAGGGGGTTTTCACAATCTGTGGCTATAAAGATTGTGAAATTTTTTATAGTGATTCATATTCAAAGCTTCCAGATGACTATGAGAGCGTCATAAATTTGGGCGATGTCTTTAGGATAGGGGAGTTAAAATTTATATTTATAGACCCTTCCAGGATTGATGAATATATAGGAAAAGCCCATAAGATAATAGAAAATACGAAAAATTTTGACAAGCTTGATGATAAACGTTTTGAGCCAGTTGGTAAAATTTCAAATGTTGATTTTAAAGAAGAGCCAAAGATAAACTCATTAATAAATGATAAAAAAGATATCACTTTAAATGAAAATGCGCACGATGCAGTTTTAAATTTAAATGAGATAGCTCAAAATTTTGATGAAGAAGAAAATGCAAATAATCAAAATATGCTAACTGCAAAAAGCATGGATGAGCTTTTGACAAAGATAGTTGAGAGTATAAAATTGCAACCAAATATGAGCCCTATAAGTGAGCAGACTAGGACTTTAAATACAAAAGATATGGAAACAATTATGAAAACTCTTCCTCTTAGTGACTCAACAGAGCTAATAAATGCGGTTTTGGTTAAGCTTATCTGCAAAGAGCTATATAGCCAAATGTATGATATAGTCGAGAATAACTCGTTTTTTAAATATATTTCAGGAGCTGTACTAAAAAGTACTAAGGAAGATAAGGAAGCGTTTAATTATCTATTGCATAAAGCCCTTCAAAGCTATATGTTAAAAAAGTAATGTTTTTAATAAAACAGAAAGTAAATAAAAGATAGAATAATCCAAACTTTTTAATAGGAGTAAATATGTCACAACCAGTGTATATTAAAGTGAAAGGTTCTACGCAAGGACTTATTTCAAGTGGTGCTTCAACAGAAGCTAGTATAGGTAATCGCTATCAGTCAGGTCACGAAGATGAGATCATGGCTCAAGAGGTTTCTCATATAGTAACAGTTCCAACTGATCCACAAAGTGGCCAACCATCAGGTCAAAGAGTCCATAAGCCATTTAGTTTTACTACATCACTAAATAAAGCTGTTCCACTTCTTTACAATGCTTTAACACAAGGCGAAAGACTTCCAGAGGTTGAGATCTATTGGTATAGAACATCAACTAGTGGTGGTGCGGAGCATTTCTTTACTACAAAACTAGAAGATGCAACTATAACAGATATTACTCTAGTAAGTCCAAATGCTCAAGACAAGCTAAACAGCGACAAAACAGAGCTTTTCAAAGTTTCAATGAACTATAGAAAGATAGTTTGGGAACACGTAGCTGCAGGCACAAGCGGAAGCGACGACTGGAGAGAAGCTACTAAAAAAGCTTAAAACCAACCTAGGGTTTACCCCTAGGGTTAATAAAATCATCTTCTAGCTAGAAGGACACAGATGAGCCCTTTTTATCTTTATCTTTTAAATTAATATGATATGCGAAATGCGATATGAAACACCTAGTTATAATCATATTTCTCATAACATCTTTATATTCACATGAAGCAAATTGTTTAAATATGTTTGCAGTAATCTTTGATAAAAATACGAACGATGAAAATACTGCTAAATGTATAGAATATTACATAGATGAGCTTGGGTGTGATGCTAATGTAGTCCCAAGTTTCGCTAATGATGGCTCCAATTTACTAGATGCTGCTTATGAAAATAATAAGACTAAAACGTTCGACTTACTTTTGAATAAAGATATTACGCCAGATAAATGGCTAACTGCAATTATAGCAACAGAATTCCTAGTCTTTTTTAGAGAAAATAACGATGGCATAAAAGACAAAAAAGCAAGCCCTGAGCTATTAGAACTGTCACTTATACACATCAGACGCTGCCGACGATCTACTTCGTTTAGATCGCAGTGTTCCATGCGAAAGTAAACACAAACAACCCACCTTGTGTACTTGTCTCGCTGCTCTTT
>NZ_PIRR01000047.1:0-10287 GCF_003048555.1 Campylobacter concisus
GACTTATCAGTTACAAAAAGGAGGGTCCATTTAGGACGATGAAATAGTATTGTTTAAGCATAAATTTTAATAAAATTTTTAGTTAATAAAAAAGAAATTCCAAGTAATACTAAAGTAAATTTAACTTTAAAAAAGCCATATTTAATAAATTTCTTTTAATTAATGCAAGTACAAAAATTAAAATAGCTAGTTTTTAGGCACAAGCTCTAATACATTGCAAGCTCGCTTGCTGCCCATCTTGCAAGCTTTATCAAGAGCATTTGCAGAAAGATCAAAGCTTTGCTCAGTACCATTTCCTTGAAGATACTTTGTCGCTAGCTCATAGCAAGCAGCGATTTAAATATCTCAAAAGATTTTTGCGTATCTTTTTCTGCGCCAAGGCCACGCCCTAGTATATCTGCATAGATAAAGCAAGAAATTTTATCTTTATTCTCACACTCACTTGAAAGCTTTTTTGTAAAGCTCTCGCAAGCTTTAGCGTTACTTTTATTAATGCACTCTTGCACATTTATATCCCAGTTTGCATTCAAAGAAATAAGAGCAAATGCTAAAAATAAAATGGATTTTTTCATAAATTTCCTTGGAAGAAGTTAGCTCCCTTTGGGGGAAAGGGAGCTATTACAAAAAGGAGGTTTCTTGTTGGACAAGTGGAATAATACAAGTTTCGTCTAAATTTAAAACCAACTTTTCTTTAACAAAAAACAATCTCAAACCAAATCTTTTTTACTAAAGGCAAAATAGCCACAAACTAGCAAAATAATGCCTAATAAGAGCGGATAAATAATCGCATAAGCTACAAATGTCGCCTTTGGAAAGGTGCTTAAAATAAAATAAGATGCAGTACCGATAACCGCTAAATTTGGATCAAAAAGACTAAGCGCTGCTATCCTGAAAAGCTCTATCGGATTTAGTATAGCAATAGCGTAAATAACGTACTCATCAACCGAGCTTCGCATAAGAAGTCCAATTAATGCTAGATCAATAAATGCTAGCATTATAAGCCAAAGTAAAAACGCTACGCCTTGGCCTGTCTCTTGATTTTTAATCACGCTTGAGATAAAAAATCCAAGCGATAAAAAAATGATGCTTAAACTAAAAAGTAGTCCAAAATAAAGTGTTAATACACTCCAAGGTATCGCAACACCTTTTATAAGACCAACAACAACACAAAGCAAAAGAGCAAACAAAAGTGGCACAAAAACAACAAATGTACGGCCCAGTGCCTTACCAAAGTAATACTCTCTAAGGCTTAGCGGGAAGCTAAGTATGTATTCAAGCAAATTTGTATCTCTATCTTGATTTATGCTTCTTACGGTTGAGATGAGAATAAAAATAGGCACAATGATGACGCAAATTTGAATAAACAAAAGCAGTGCTCTAGTAAGCCCAGAAAAGCCGAGCACACGTGAGTCGGTCACGCCGCTAAATAAAAATCCTATCATCAAAGCAGAAAAAAGCGCAGCATATATCACAAACCATCTTGAGCGAAAAGACTCTTTTACATCAAGCTTTGCTATTAAAAAAAGATTATTCACTCTTGCTCCTTAAATTTTCTTCTTTGATTATCTTGCCAAGATCCATATAGACGCATCTATCTAATAAATTTGCTATCTCATCGATACGGTGTGAAATAAAAACAAGTGTTTTGTTTTGTGTAAAATTATCAAGTAAATTTTTAAAAGAAAGCCTTGCTTTCACATCAAGATTTGCCGTTGGCTCATCAAACATCAAAATTTCACTATCCTTAGCAAATGCAATGGCTATTAGCATCTTTTGTTTCATGCCGCCAGAGAGCTTATAAAATGGCTTATTTAAATTTGCATGCAGATCAAGCTCTAAAAGCTTGCTAAATTTCTCAATCTCTTCAAACTTTACATTTGAGCTTTTACAAACAAACTCACAAAGCTCGCGTAGGTTAAATTTAAGCGGTGGCGGGGTTTGTGGCACAAATGAGATAAATTTCAATGCCCCTTTTCTATCTTTTAGAGTATTTACGCCATTTATCGCGATGCTTCCGCTATTTGGGATAAACTCGCCTAAAATGATACGCATGAGCGAGCTTTTGCCAGCTCCATTTTGTCCAAGTATTGCTATTTTTTCACCAGATTTTACGTTTAGGCTAACATTGTCAAGTATCCTTTGCGAGCCAAAAATTTTAGTTACTTCTTTTATATCTATCAAAAATTTTCCTTATATGAGTTTTTTAAAGCCGTTGTCAAATTTCAGTGCATCTTGATGACACACATCAATACACCTACCACAAAGCGTGCAATCAGCGCCAGCTATCCTAAAGATATTTTTGCTCTCGTCAAGCTTTGCCCCTTTTTTTGTCATAAAAAGTACGTGAGGCACTAGACAAACATCAGTGCAAACTAAGCAGTGATCACATTTTTCTTTATCCCAGCTAACTTTTATGGCATTTGGTTTAGCTAGCACCGAGTAAGTAGCTCCAATAGGACAGACATACCTGCACCAAGCTCTACGTGAGAAGAAAATTTCAACCATAAGCATAGCCACAACGAACCAAATAGCATGAAAATAGCCATAGATAATAAATCTTGAAAAAATCCCAACAACATTAAAAATTTCAAATGTAAGGCTTGCACTAGCAAAGCTAAGGGTTAAAAATAAAATGGTGAAAACATATCGCCACTTTGTGTCAAAAACTCGTGGTTTTACTATCTTTTTAGCGCGTAAATTTTCATGGATCTTCTCAGCTATTTCGCTTATTAATGAATAAGGACAGATCCAAGAACAAAAGCCTCTACCGCCAAAAATGATATAAAATGCCAAGATACTAAGTGAGCCAATTATTAAATTTACATGGATTTCATGCGTCGCCAGAAAAACTTGCAGGCTCATAAAAGCATCTGCCAAGTGAAAACCAAATATCCTTGACGCACTGATGTCGCCTTCTAAAATTTGTATATCAACTCTATATGAAAGCACAAATAAAAGATGAACTAGAATAATGCTAAATATGCGCCAAAAACGTATACTAGGACGCTTCTTGCCATCTTTTGTAGTTGTGATTAACGTGCTTAGAAAGCTTACATTTCTAATTGTCGCACGAGTGTTATATTTGTCCATTTTTACTTTTTAAATTTAGAAATTTCATCTGCAAGGCTTTCAAGCTCGCTATCACTAACATTTGTAAGTAGTCCCTTCATAAGCGAGTTTTGCACCTTGCCAGCTTTATAATCAGCTAGCTTTTTAAGCAATTCATCCTTACTTAGGTGTGTTATATCGGGAGCTACGACACCTTTTGCATTTGCACCATGGCACGGAGCACAAGTTGTTAGATACTGCTTGCTAACGCCTTCATTGTGTACTTTAGCCACACTTAGACTTAGCTCTTTTACCTTTTTTAGCTCATCTTCGCTGGCAAATTCTTCACTAGACTTTGGCTGCTCTTTTGTAAAATTTTGCTCTACTTTTGGCTGAGTATTAGTTGCTACTTTTTCCTTTTTAGGCGGAGTCTGGCTTAACATAAAAACCATGATACCGCAAATTGCTGCTGCTAAAATAATGGTTATAATCTTTCCTACTTTCATTATTTGCTCCTAAATTGTGTATTAAAATCACTGATTTCTTTAGCTAAATTTCTGATTTCACTATCATCCATTTTTTTAACAAGATCTCGCATCAAGACATTGACTTTTTCTTTATTTTTATAAGCATTTATCATTGTATAAATTTCATTTTCACTTTTTGTTAAAAGTGATGGCCCGATGATACCATTTGCGTAATCATCGTGACAAGCTGAACATTTTGTAATGAAATTTTTGCTAAGTCTGCCCTTTATAAGTCTTAAATTTATAGTTTGAAGAGGGGTTCTTACCATTGCTAAAGCACCGATTTGACGGCTTACGTTATTATCTTCAAGTCCAAATTTTACGCTCTTTTCGCCGTGCATATCGTATTTTATGAAGTCATTTTGTTTATTTGTACTTTGGTTATTTTCTTTTTTTTCAACCTTTATGCTAGCACTCGTGGCTACATTTATTGGTTGCTCGCTAGCTGCTTTTTGCGCTTTGTCATCACTCTTTTCACAGCCGACAAATAGCAAAGCAGCAGCCACTAAGGACATTATTAATCTCATTCTTTCTCCTTATAAATTTCATCATAACTCATTTTTGGGGCAATATTTATAATTTTTACAGGGCAAACCTCAGCACATACCCCACACCCAATACAGCCATGCTTTATAAGCGGCAAATTTGCTTCGCTCATTACTATTGCACTATCGCCAACTGGGCAAATACTGACACAAAGGTCACAAATTTGACCGATTTTGCCTTTTATCTTATCTTTTTCCGCCTCTTCCCTATCGTTATAAACTTTGCGGACAAGTAAATCTTCAACGCTATCTTCGCTTAGTTTTTCTCTTTTTAGGCACATACAGGCATTTGCATTACTCAAGACAGCAACGCCCATTTTCACATCATCAACGACTTTTGTAGCATGATCTAACGCACCGCTTGGACAGGCGAGCACACATGGGAAAAGATCACATAAGTAGCAACCTCTCTTTTTAGGATCGATGTATGCTGTACCATTTGAATATCCATCTTTTATATCAAGCAAACTTATACTGTGATAAGGGCATACCTGCACACACTGACCGCATTTGACACAAAGATCATCAAAGTCATCAACCGCGCCTGGTGGTCTAAGATAGAGTTTATCACCGCTACTTTTTGGCAAAATTTTACCTATGCCATATCCTGCGGCAGCTGCGACTGAGCCTAAGATTATAAATTTTCTTCTATCCACGTTTTGCCCTTAACGCGTTAAAATTTGAAGCATCGAGTGGTTTTATCCTTGGCGTGCTATCTTCAAGTAGCTTTACTGGCTCAGAAAATGGCGCGAGTTTAGCTAAGAAATTTAAGATACTAAAGACACTTGAGCCATAGAAAAACTGCAAATTCGGATAATACTGCCAAAGCTGATCGGCATATGATAGATGCATAAACGGCGTATCACCATAGCCATCTTTATCTCTATCAAAGCTCTCATACTCATCATAATAATTTTTACTCCACCGATTTAATGCCATTTTATCGCCTGGAGTGTCGTTCGCAACGATATCCATATTGCCTATAAAATCATTATTTTCAAATATGCTTGTCCCCTGAGTAGCGTGAAAATATACGCCAACTACGTTGTGTAAAATTTTATTGCCTAAGAAATTTATCGTTGAGCCTGGCTGAAACGGCGAGTTATCAAGCAAAATTCCTCTCGCATTATAGATAAGTGTATTATTTTCGATAGTAAAATTTGAAACATCTTTTAGACCGATACCAATACCAAAAGCGCCGTCACTATCCATAACAAGATTATTTTTTATATTTGAGCCAGCCGAATACATAAAAAACATACCGACTGCATTGCCGATAAAATCATTGTTTTCGACTAAATTTTGATTTGCATACATAAAATGAAGCGAGTATCTACCGCGGATCGCTTTATTTTTAAAAAATTTATTGTGGCTCGCATACCATGCAACCATATCGCGGCTATCATAAATATAATTGCTCTCGATTAAATTTTCATGGCTATACCAGAGTCTAACCGCATCACCTCTAAAGCCAAGACTGGCCCCTTTTTTAGAAGTGATGTTATTTTCAGTGATCTTTGAGCTGCTGCACTCTTTAAAATCAATCCCAAAAAGCACATCACTCAAGTCATTTTGCGTAATCAAGACATTATTTGCTTTATCACAGCCAATGCCAGCATCTAGCTCACCAAGGTCATTTCCGCTACCGCTTATCTTTAAATTTCTAAGCGTAACATTTGAGGCAATAATCTTTACAACTGTACCTTTACCATTTCCTTTTATGTGAGCGTTTTTGCCCTCGCCAACGATACTAAGCGGCTTATTTATAGTTATGCTTCCTTCATAGATGCCGTCCCCTAGCTTTATAACATCGCCAGGGCTAGCGTTATTTATTGCATCTTGAAGGATATTTGCAGAGCTAAAAATAGGCAAGAAAGCAAGGGCAAAATTGAAAATTTTACGCATTTAGCTCTTTTTTCTTTGAAAATACTGCAAGTATGCAAAATACACTCATAGCAATCATAACCCAAAATCCGATACTTGGATAAGAGTGAGTTGTAAATTGTGCAACGCTACCATCGCCTAAAACTGTTGGCATAAATGGTTTAATCTTAAATGCGCCCCACTCTTGCATATTGTGTCCATACCAGTAAAGCCATCCTGCAAATGCACTCATAAATAGCACAGGTGCGATAATCGTTGGAACCATAAGAAGTGAGTTAAATTTACCATTGTAATACAAAAATGCAAGCATACAAAGAGTTGAAATAAGCAAATAATAAGGTGCTATCGCTCGCTCTAAATTTCCGCCATGCTCCATAGGATACATACCGATGTAGTGATTTATCGTATTCATCTCATGCACGTCGCCACTATATCCATCTACGTGAAAATATACAGGAATTCCATCAGGAAAGGCTGATTTTGGATAATTTGGAGCTTCAAGAGAGACGTACCAGATAGGAAAAGATGGCGTACCAATCTCTGCTTTTTGCTCGATCATCTTATGAAGATCGCTTGCTACATCTTTTGATAAAAGGTGATTTTTATACTGAAATGAGCTATAAAGATTATAGATACCGTAAGTATAAGATGGTAGTTCATCACCATCAGCTATACGCTCTTTTGCTCCGTGCCAACCAAGAACAGGCAAAGTAAAACAAACAGTCATTAAGACAAGTGCAACAATGGTATAAATTTTATATTTACTCATGATCTCTCCTTTAAATTTTAAAATTTCATCTGCTAAAAATAAAATTTTAAAATTTAAAAAGGGGCAAAACGCCCCTTTAAAAACTACATACCAGCGTTTTCATCTACCCATTTTAGGTATTCGATGATATTTTTGATCTCTTCATCACTCATATGCTGATTTGGCATTCTAAGATTAAAGTAATCAATCATTGATTTAATGTAGTCGTCATTATAGAACTTAGCAGGATCTTTGATAAATTCTGCTACCCATTTTTCACCATTTTCATGTCTTAGTAAAACGCCTGTTAGGTCTGGACCTGAGCTTACTTGACCGATAACGTGACAACCATTACAACCGCCTTTTAGATAAGCCTCTTCACCTTTTGCAGCAGCTGGACTCATCGGAGTTGCGATCTCTTTAGCTAGGTTATTTTTAGCTCTTAAGCCAACGTCAGCTGTTTTAACCATGTATTGCCACACTTGGTACTCCCAAAGGATAGCGCCGTTTACGTCGCCTTTTTTATAAGCTTCGTCAGCTTTAGCTTTTACCTCTTTGATGTGGCCGTATTGATCAAGTGCGTCATCAACTAAAGCTTTTACTTTTGGATATTTCTCATAATGTTTCTCTTTTAGGTACTTAACAACCTCTTGGATAACATCGTCAGTTGCCTTATTAGTTGCGATTACTTTGTCGTATTCAGCTTTTAAAGCTTCTGGGCTTAGAGTTTTTAGCTTGTTATTTTTTGCAGATTCATATTTTTTACTTGGATCTTTAACAAGTAAATAACCCATCATCTCTAGGTGAAGCGCTGAGCAAAACTCGGTGCAGTAGTATGGGAAGACACCTTCCATATCAGCTACGAAATTTACTGAAGCAGTTTTGCCAGGCTCTAGTGAAGCGTGAATGTTGTAAAGGTCAATACCAAAGCCATGAGTCTCATCTTGAGCGCGTTCTAGGTTTGTTAGGTGAATTGTTACATTATCGCCTTTATTTACCTCGATGTGCTCTGGGTTGATGTGGCTTCTGATCATTGTCGCATAGACAGTTACATTTTTACCATTTCTCTCAACTCTTTCTTGACCAGCTAGAGTTGCATATGGGCTAGCCTCGCCTGTTCTTGAGTTTGTACCCATATTGTAAGTAAGCGCTGGGTTTAGTTTGCTAGCAGCTATTGAAACAACATCGTGTGGCTCGCCAAGTGGGATTGGCATATCATAGATTAGATCCATTTTTGCACCAGTGATGTCTATTAGCTGGTGATTTTGTGGATGAAGTGGGCCAACTGGGCTAAAGCGATCGATTGAAAGTTTATCAAGAGCGATTGCATATTTACCAACTGGTTTTGCTGATTTGCCTTCCATTGTATCAAGGTGGCCGATATTGTAGTGAACATTTATCTTATCAAGCACTTTTAAATTTTTATAGTCCCATTTTACGATTTGACTATCAACGTAAAGTGAAGTATAAAGTACGCCATCTTGTGAGTCAAATGATGTATGCAGTGGTCCAAGGCCAAGTTCTACTTGTCCGTGCATTGTTTTTTCTCTATCTAAGATAGGAATTCCGTATGGGTCAGTACCAGCATACTCTTTTTTATCGATTAGCTCTTTGATCTTTCTAAAGTCATAAACTGATGCGTGAGTATCAAGCTTGCCGCCAATAATAATGTATCTACCATCTGGAGTTACGTCACAACCATGTGGGCTCTTTGACTCTGGGATCAAAAATAGCGCACCTGCTTTTACAGCAGCGTCTATTGTAACTACCTTGTGACCATTTATAACTTTATAGTTTTTCTTGTCTTGAACAAGTTTTTCTAAAATTTTCCAGTTATAAACGTGTAAGAAGTCAGTGTCATTTCTACTTGCACCTGCTTCAAATGGAGGAAGACCTTTTTCGATACCGCCGGTATACATCTCAGTATTTATTGAGTTTGTAAAGCCCCAGCCGTAGCTCTCGCCCTTACCAGCATCGCTTAGATCTTGCCAGTATGGTGGAAGCTCAAGAGAGAATGACTCTTTCTCGTCGATCTTACCTTTTGGATAGTCAAATTTCCAAAAAGTTACAGCACCTCTATAGACTGCTTCATAGTCGTCTATTGAGTGGTAGTTGTTATCAAGCGGAGCTGCATATTGGCTAGCTTCGATAACATACTCGCTATTTGGGGTGATGAAGCTACCGCCGTGCTCACTCTTCATGATAGGGTTTACAACGATTTGAGTTGTTTCAAAGTCATGCAAATTTATAACTGCGATTCTTGGGTTAGCTTTATCGTTGATAAATAGATAATCACCAACATACTCACCATTTTTCTCACTAAAATTTGGGTGGTGTGTATCGCCCCATGTTATCTCTTTGCCCCTGATGTTGCCTTGTTTCAAAACAGCTTTTGACTCATTGTCATAGCCATACCCTTGCCAAGGCTCTGGTGTGAAAACGCCGATGTATTTATAAATTCTCATCGACGGAACGCCATAAACTAGCACTTGACCGCTTTGCCCACCAGATGAAAAGACGATGAAATCATCTTTTTTACCGCTAGGCTGATAAGTTTTAGCAGCTGCAAGGACATCTTTTTCGCTTAGCCCACGCTCTTTCATGACTTTTTCAAGGTCACTACTAGCAGCACAAGCAGTCGTTAAAGATAGCCCAAGCAACGCAGCACTTGCGACACAAAATAACTTTTGCATTTACTCTCCTTTTTAAAATGAATTTATCTCTAAACTCTTTATCTCATTGTCTAAATTTACGCCATTTAAGACGCCTTTATCTATAAAAATTCTTTTTATCTCATTACTAAAAAGAGCCTTTTGCCCTTTTAGCTTAAGATCTTTGTCAAATTTATAGACTACTCCATCCCCATCACCTATAAAAATTTCATCCTCCATACACGCAAGAGCTGAAATTTTAGATTTTAAAACTTGCTTTTTGATTCCACTTTTAAAATCTAAAATTTCTCCATCTCTAAAGCCAAGCAAAATATCATTCCCCTTAAATTTACAGGCGCTAAGCGGAGCAAAGCCAACACGTTTTTTCTCTTTTAAATTAAGCTCTTTATCAAGCAAAAATGCTTTGCCATTAAAGCTTGTAAAAAATAGTTTGTCATCAATTGGCAAAAGACTTGAAATTTTATAAACATCTTTATAATTTTTAGTTAAAAGTTTATTTAGATTTTTATCAAAAACGCCTATGCTGACTTCATTTGCCATATCGCAAGCTACGTAAATTTTATTTTTAATTGCCACAATTTGTGAAATTTTACAGCCAACATTTGGCATGGCAAATAAAAAATTTCTCTCATTTGCCACTTCAATAATCTCATTGTTTAAATTTGCGATATAAAAGGATTCTCCATCATTTCCGCACTCTTGATTTTTATAAATCGTCTCTTTTAGATCCAAATTTTTAATCTGTCCATCTTTTATAAAAACGATGCTTTGGTTGTTTTCATTAATAAAGCAACCTAATTGCTGGGCAAAAGCTGTTATTAAAAACAAACTTATACAAAGCAGAAATCTCATAATCCAAGGCA
>NZ_PIRR01000048.1:0-9964 GCF_003048555.1 Campylobacter concisus
ATTTTGGATTTTCTAAAAATTTTAGCTATCGATCAATTTTAAAAAAGAAAGATAGCTATATTTATAGTATAAATTTTAGTTGCCTCTGCTTCCAGGTTTGATCGCTTTGCTACCGCTCTTACAAAGCGGGCAATGCTCAGGCTCATAAATTTCAAACTCAAAATTTCCTAAAGCAAAAAATGGCTTATCGCTTGGCAGTTTTGCATTTGGCTTAGCTTCATTGTCTAAATTTACAACCTTACAAAAGCCACGGTTCGCAAGTGCTGCAAAGCCAACCACCTCACCGCCAAGGCTCTCTATCACACGTGCTGCTTCAAGTGCTGATCCACCGGTCGTGATGATATCTTCACAAATGATAAATTTCTCGCCTTTTTTCACTTCAAAGCCACGCCTTAAGCTCATCACTCTATCAACTCGCTCTGTAAAGATAAAACGCTTCTTTGCCGCACGTGCAAGCTCATAGCCAGCTAAAATTCCTCCAAGTGCAGGCGAGCAAACGCTATCAAATTTAATGTCAAATTTCTCTATCACACGGGCAAGCTCACCAGCTAGCTTTCCAGCCAAAGCTGGGTCTTCAAGCACCTTTGCACTTTGAAGATAAAACTGCGAGTGATTGCCACTGCTTAGTAAAAAATGTCCCTCTAAATACGCCCCAGCCTCTTTATAAATTTTCTCTAAATCCATCGTTTTTTCCTTTTAAAATTTACTCAAAATCTTAACACAAGCCCACTTAAGCCACTCTTTTTAAAATTTAATAAGCCACACATTTGTATAATCTCTCAACACTCACAAAAAGGACGCTCATGCTTATATTTAATCCTGTTGTTTTTAGCATTTTGGTAATGACGATACTTTGTCTATTACGTTTTAACATTTTGCTTTCTATCCTTATCTCTGCTCTTGTTGCGGGAGTAATGTATAAGCATGGATTTAGTGGATTTGAAAGTGGCATTGTAGATGGGATAAATAGCCTCTTTACAGCCCTAAAAGAGACTACACAAAGCCTCATAAGCGGTATGCAAGGCAATCTTGAGACATCACTTAGTTATATTTTACTTGGTGCTCTAGCAGCTGCCATCGCAAATACAAATTTAACTGCTATCTTGATAAATGCTTTGAGTAAATTCCTTAGCTCAAATAAAGTGATTTTTATACTAACTGTTGCATTTATAGCGTGCTTATCTCAAAATTTAATCCCAGTTCACATAGCTTTTATACCTATTTTGATTCCACCACTTCTTGCTATTATGAACAAAATGGGAATAGATAGACGTGCAGTAGCTTGTGCTTTGACATTTGGTCTTCAAGCGCCTTATGTAAGCCTTAGCGTTGGCTTTGGTCTGCTTTTTCACAATATCTTAAAAAAAGAGCTAGCAAATAACGGCATAACCACATCTATTTCTGATATCTCTTCTGTTATGTGGATAGGCGGCGCTTCTATGCTTATCGGACTTATCCTCGCTATACTTTTTTACGGCAAGAAAAGAGCTTATAAAACTTCAAAATTTGAAAAAGAAGAGCTTGATGAGATCGAGCGCGCAAAAAGCCTTGAGATGACTAAAAAAGAGTGGGCGGTTTTAGCTGGTGCAGTTGTGGCTTTTGGTGTGCAAATTTATACTGAGCTGCTACCTCTTGGCGCACTACTTGGACTTTTGGTCATGGTTGTTTTTGGTGGTATCGAATACAAAAAAGTAGATAAGATCATGGATAACGGCCTTGCTATGATGGGATTTATCGCTTTTATCATGCTAGTTGCTGCAGGTTATGGCACTATTTTAAGAGAGAGTGGCGGTATTGATGAGCTAGTAAAATACGCTAGCTTGGTATCTGGCGGCAAGATAGGCGGAGCATTTTTGATGCTTCTTATCGGTCTTTTAGTCACGATGGGCATAGGCACTAGCTTTGGCACGATACCTATCTTAGCCTCTATCTACGTGCCGCTTTGCCTTAGTCTTGGCTTTGGCGTACCAGCCATCATCTTGTTAGTTGGTATAGCTGCGGCTCTAGGAGATGCTGGAAGTCCTGCAAGTGATAGCACACTTGGGCCAACAAGTGGTCTAAATGCTGATGGTGAGCACAACCACATATATGATACTTGTGTGCCTACATTTGTATTTTTCAATATCCCACTTATCATCGGTGGTATCGTTGGAGCTATGATACTTGGATAAATTTTGGCGTTAATTACGCCAAAATTCTTTTTATTTCTTCTACTTTTTATCAATATAAATTTTGGAACATCTTTTGCTTTTGAAAAATATAAAAATTTAAAATGCAAAAAGGATAAGTCAATGATGAGATCACTTTGGTCTGGTGTTTCAGGCCTACAAGCCCACCAGATAGCCATGGACGTAGAAGGCAACAATATCGCAAACGTTAATACCTATGGTTATAAATACAACCGTGCAAATTTTGCTGATATACTAAGCCAAACTCCAAGAGTCGCTACTGCTCCACAAGGTCAGCTAGGCGGTCAAAATGCTATGCAAATAGGTCTAGGAACGACTATAAACTCAACTACGAGAATTTTCTCACAAGGCACACTGACATCTACTGATAAGCAAACAGACCTCGCACTTCAAGGAAATGGTTTCTTCGTCGTATCTCCAGATGGTGGAACTACAAGATACTATACAAGAAATGGTGACTTTGTCCGTGATAAAGCTGGAAATTTTGTGAACAACAGCGGCTATATCGTTCAAGGCTGGACAAGAGATGAAGAGACTGGCACTATCGACTCAACTGGACCGATAAAAAATATCGTGATCAAAGAGGGTCTTACAACTCCAGCAAGAGCCACAACAGAAGTAAAGATAAAAGGCAACCTTGACTCAGGCAACACCATCGACCAAAGAAGCACTCCTATTTATTCACTAGACTCGGTTGCTGGCGGACGTGACTATAACAATGACGGGATTTTAGATCCAAACGAAGTCCACAATGAAAATGATGTAAATAATGATCAGTTTTATACAAACTCAAGAAAAGAACAAAGCTTAACAGAGCGTGGTGTAGATCTTGGTGTTACATTTGATGAGCTTGGAAATGGTCTTGCGTTAAGAGATGGACAAGGCATCTGGGTGAGCTATGCAAATGCTAAAACTGAAAAATTTACTATAGGTAGCAAGTCACCAAATAATGTTGGTTCACTTACTAATGGAATTGCAAAAAAATTAAATATAACATTAAATGGTGTAAATATAACTGGAGATGTAACAAATATAAGTGATGTTGCAGCTGCTATCAACGCTCAGTACAATAAAACTGGTGTTAGAGCTGAAATTTCAGAAGGTAATAAACTAACACTTATAAATAGAAATAATTCAGGTACTACAAAAGAGACAAAAAATATTCACTTAACTGTCAATGCTGGTGATGAATTAGTAGCAGCAACGAGAGCAATGGGAGTACCGCTGACGGAAGATGCCGGTTTAAAAAATCGAGATATTATCACAGCTTATCAATATGTCTATACGAGCTCACAAACAACAGCGGTTCACGAATATAATGATGCAAAAGAAAGACAAGTAACTACAACAGAAGATCTTCGTGCTGCTATGCAAAAAGATGCAAGGAGTTACATTGACTACAATGGAGACGGTCAAATAAGAGCAAACTTAGCTGTACCTAATGCTATAAAAAAAGCAACAGAAGCTCATAATACAACTCCGGGTACTGGTGGAGCAGCTATAGCTGATGCAACATGCCAAACAGCTTATAATAATGCTTATAACGCTGCAACTGGTACTCCGGATGCAAAACACGCAGCTGGTATCGCAGCACTTAAAGAACTTGCTGATGATTTAAATGATGGCACAAAGATCACTGTAAATAAACTAGGTCAATTTCAACTAGAAAACCCATCAAATGAAGTAGCGGATCATGCACTTTATATGACAACAACTGGTCTTACAAAGCCAGCTCAAGGCACAAATAATGCGGCAGTAAATGAAAATGTTAGACTTACAACTATCATGAAAGCACTTGATGGTGCATTAAGTCCAGGTCAAGCACTAAGAGCAAGTGGAAAGATGATGATGTCAAGCCACGGCTCAACGGCAGAAATTTTTGACTCACTTGGCTCAAAACACACAGTTAGTATCAAATGGGCAAAAACGGGTACTACAACAGATGGTGGTACAGAGTGGAGCATGATCATCCAAGTGCCAGAACCAGCTAAGATAAACTATTCAGGTCAGGGTCCAGATAATGTTATAACTGGAACAGCTAGATTTAACGCAAATGGCTCACTTGCAAGTTTCCATCCAGCAACGATAACATTTTCAGCTAACAACGGCTCACAAAGTGGCCAAAACATTAGTCTAAATTTTGGTCTTGGAACTGACTTTAACGGCTTAACAAGCTTTGATAAAGACTCATCAACTGAATCAATCTCGCAAGATGGCTACACAGGCGGCACATTAAACGGCATAAAAATAGATGAGACCGGAACGATAATAGGCTCATTTTCAAATGGCCAAAGCTTTGGCCTAGCTAAAGTAGCACTTGCTACCTTTACAAACAACGAAGGTCTTCAAAGCGAGGGCGGAAACGTCTTTTCACAAACTGCAAACTCAGGTGAAGCAGTCATCGGTGCAGCTGGCACAGGCGATAAAGGAACAATCGCAGCTTCAAAACTTGAAGCTAGTAACGTCGATCTAAGCCGTGCGCTAACAGATCTTATTGTTATCCAAAGAGGTTTCCAAGCAAACTCAAAAACGATCACAACAAGTGATGAGATGCTAAATACACTTCTTCAATTAAAACAATAATAACTAAGACTTTTACAAAAGGGAGCGTTTGTCTCCCTTTGAAATTTATGCTTTAAATTTACAAATAAAATCAGCCTTCTTTTTGTAAAATGTTAAAAAATTTTACAAAAGAGAAAAAATGCAAGTAACACTACTAAATCATACTCCACTAAATATTTGCTCTCACGCTATCCGCACATGCTGGCAAAGCTTTGATAAAGGCGACAACGGCGGCGAAAAAGATGTTGAGCTAATAGATAGAGTAGGCAATAAATTTAAACACGCCTCGACGCTAGAGCATCTTTACTACAACTTCTACATCCAAGGCATCTCTCGTGCGCTACTTCAAGAGCTAGCTCGTCACCGCTTGGCAAGTCTAAGCGTCAAATCAACCCGCTACACGCTAAAAGAGCTAAAAAAAGAGGAAAAATTTGAAGTAGGGCAGTTTGAGCGTGCAGCTAAATTTATCGTGCTAACAAATGACGAATTAGTCGATAACGCAAGCATAAAAGCGCTTGAAAATTTGCGTGAAATTTTAGCCTCAACTACAAAAAGCCTTGATATAGTCAAATACTGCTTGCCAGAGTGCTATAAAACCGAGCTTACATGGAGTATAAATGCTAGAAGCTTGCAAAATTTCATCTCTTTAAGAAGCTCAAAATCAGCCCTTTGGGAGATAAGAAATTTAGCAAATGCCATCTACGATGTCTTACCTGAAGAGCATAAATTTATCTTTGAAAAATGCTTGCCAGAAGATGAGCAAAACTAACATTTACGTTAGTGCGATTTGTGGTTTAGAAGTGATGAAACGAGCACGCTAATTTTACTTTTTCAAAACGTAAAGAAGTTCGTCTACGTGGATGTTTCTAGCTTTTAAATTTCTGCTGCCGCGGTAGGTATTGTATTTTTGACGAAGTAGATGAACCTTACCCATCTGCTTTAAATTTTTATCAAATTCATCTTGATTAATAAAGCCCTCTGAGTTAAACGAAATGAGTACAAATTTTGCCTTTAAATTTGCTATCAGCTCGAAAAATGCCTCGCTTGCTGATGATTTTTTATTAAAAACTGATCTGTTCCAGTCCTTTGCGATGCCTGAAACCTTTGAAATTTTACTTGGTTCCTCGTAGCTTGCGATGAGATTTAGCATGAAGTAGTTTGAGCCGTATGGGTGCTGATTATAAGGCGGATCAAGATAGACTAGATCAAGCCCATCAAGCTCTTTTGCTAGTAAATTTGCGTCCTTTTGATAGACCTCAAATGGCACGCTAAAATTTGAAAAGATGGGCCTAGTCAAATTTATATCAGAAGTGATCCTTGAGATGGCATTTTGCCCCCTGCCGCCAAACTGGCCAACTCCATCTTTATTTTTATGAAAACCTTTAAAAATTCCACTTGTATTTGCATGTACGCTTGCATTATAAAGTAGTGGAGCTATGAAAAATTTTCTCATCTCCTCTGGCATTAGCTCATCTATGAGCCTTCTTGCGGTGTCGATGAATTTGGCATTTTTTTTCGTGTAAAAGACCCGCTCGCCAAAAGCTATATTTTCATCATCTTGCGGGGCATAAAGCCTTGTTATAAAGCCCTCAGAAAGGTTGTTTTCTATCTCTTTTTCAAGTCTTTTTTGCCAGAAATTTATCTTATCTATTAGCTCATTTGTGGCATTTTGCAAGTAGCATGAGTTTGTGATAAAGCTGTAAAACTCCAAGTCGTTTGCAACTAGAAATTCGCTATTTTGTTTTAAAAACCTAGCTACCACGCCGCTTCCACTAAAGAGGTCGCAGCAGCTAAGCTTCTCTTTTTTAAGCTCGTCTTTTGCGTATTTTACGCCTAGATCTATAAAGCCTAAAAGAGAGCGTTTATTACCAAGATAGGTTAAAATTTGCTCTTTTAGATAGGCTTGATTTTCTTGTTTTACTGGCTTCAAATCAGTGCTTTTTTAGTCCCATAGCATCAACGTCAAGCTTGATCTCATCGTTGTTTATGATGACTAAGCCGTGATCTAAAATTTTCTTTGCTATGGCGTGTGCTTCATCAAGTGAGTGCATCTTGTAAGTACCACATTGAAATTTATTTAGCTCTGGAATTTTATCTTGGTCTTTGACCTCTAAGATATCTTTCATAGAAGCAAGCCATGCCTCTTTTACGGCTTCTTCGCTAGGTGTGCCAATCACACTCATATAAAAGCCAGTTCTACAGCCCATCGGTGAGATGTCGATGATCTCTACTCCATTGCCGTTTAGATGGTTTCTCATAAAGCCAGCAAAAAGGTGCTCTAAAGTGTGAGTGCCCTTTTCTGGCAAAATTTCTTCATTTGGCTTGCAAAATCTCAAGTCAAAAACACTGATATCATCACCCTTTGGCGTTTTCATACTTTTTGCTAGTCTTACTCCTGGGGCTTGCATTTTTACATGATCTACACAAAAACTATCAAGTAATGGCATATCTTCTCCTTTAAATTTTTGGTAATTCTAGCGTAAAAAATGTTTAAAATTTAAAGGCTCATGCAAAATTTCACATAAGCCTTGTAATATTTGAATGTTTGTGGGTATTAAAATAATAAAAATTTTACTTACTATTATAAATTTCTCATATATTCTGTACTATAAATACCTTGAATACGTCTTTCCATGTCACTATACCAACTTTTTGGAAGAGTGGTAAGAGAGTTAAATTTCTCTAGTAAATTTAAATTTTCATTTGGAGCGTAAAAGAGCCTGTTTATCTCTAAAATGCTCATATGAACTGGATCTTTTTCTATAACTTCTATCACGTCGCCCACTTTGCACGATCCTGGTGTTATGACGCGGTAATACCAGCCAGTAAGACCAGTTTCAAAGATGTGAGTAGCCATATTTTCATTGCCCCATCTTTTTGAGAGCTTAAAGCAAGGCTTTCTAGGCTGCGATACTTGAAGGATTAGTGAGCCGATTTTATGTATATCACCTATACAGACATTACTCTCATCGAGTCCATCAATGCATAAATTCTCACCCATAGCTCCATAAGCCATATTTTTTAATCCTAAAAAACTCTCCCAATCGGCGTAATTTGCAAATGAATTTGCAAAAACTGCCTTTTCAGGGCCGCCATGGTGCTTTGTATCAGCGACACTATCACCCTCAAAGCCAAGTTCATTTGCAAAAATTTCACCATTTTGAGCTACTTTAAATATAGCTGAACTCCATGGTGTATTTAACTTATCAGTTGCACTTTGCGAGCCATAGTTTTTTACCTCGCCAATTAGTAATGCTTTTACTATCGCCATCTTTTTCCTATCAAATTTAGCTTATTCTTAAATTATTTGCGTGAGTTAGTGCGATCGCGATCGCATCGGTGATATCAAGCGGTTTTATCTCTTTATTTATTCCTAAAATTTTCTTCACCATAAATGCCACTTGCTCTTTATCAGCTTTAGCCTTGCCAGTGACCGTCTTTTTCACCTGAAGAGGTGTATACTCGGCAAAATCACCATGAAGCTGTAAAATTTTAAGGCTAAGTGCCCCTCGAAACTGAGCAAGCTTTAAAACCGTTTTTGGATTATAAGCAAAAAATATATTTTCGATCGCGATCTCGTCAAATTTATGATTTTTAAAAATCAAGTCGAGTCCCTCGCAAAGCTCGGTAATTTGATATTGAAGTGTATTTGGTTTTATTTTTATGAGTCCTGCTTCAAGAAGAATAGTTTTAAATTTATTTTTTTCAAGTATTGCATAACCACAATTCTTCGTGCCTGGGTCGATTCCTAAAATTTTCATCACTATCTTTTCAATACTTTTTCACGACTTTTTCACGATGTGAAAAAGTTTGTCAGAGTTTAACAAAGGTTTTATTAAAATTAAGATAGTATCACTATAAAAATTCTCGAAATTTAAGGCATAAAAATTTGATAGCAGACGAAATTTTAGAAAATCTTTCAACACAAATTTCACCTGAAGAATACCAAAGTTATATCAAGCAATTAAAATTTAACGAAAAGGCTTCAGACGATCATATTATCGTATTTACTGCACCAAATGAGTTGATGGCTAAATTTATAAATACAAGATATGCTGATAAAATCGCTCATCTATATGAAGTTAGAACAGGCATAAAACCAAATATAGAAATTTCATCTACTAAAAGTAGCAAGACATCAAAACAAAATCAAATAAATGTTAAGCAAATAAAAACACAAAGTAGCATTTTAAATCCAAGCTACACATTTGAAAATTTTGTCTGTGGAGCGTCAAATCAATACGCATTTTTAAGTGCAAAAGCAGCCGCTGAAAAACCTGGCGTACTTTATAATCCACTTTTTATATATGGCACTACAGGACTTGGCAAGACTCACTTACTCCAGTCAGTCGGAAATCACTGCCTAAATAAAGGAAAAACCGTTATTTGTGTAACTAGCGAACAATTTATGATAGATTTTACCAGTCACATAAATAATCACTCAATGCCAAAATTTCGTGAAAAATATAGAAACTGCGATGTTTTACTAATAGACGATGTGCAGTTTCTTGGTAAAACTGATAAAATCCAAGAGGAATTTTTCAACACATATAATGAACTTTTAGCAAAAAATGGTCAAATAGTTATGACTTCAGATAGACCTCCAAAGACACTAAAAGGCTTTGAAGATAGGATGATTTCAAGATTTGATAAGGCTTTTATGGCTGATATTACGCCACCTGAACTTGATACAAAGATAGCCATCATCATCAAAAAATGCGAATTTGATAAAATCGATCTAAATAAGGAGGTTATAAACTACATAGCTACAAACATGGGAGATAATATCCGTGAGATCGAGGGAGCTATAATAAATTTAAACGTATTTAAAACTCTTATGAAAGAAGAGATCACACTTGATCTTGCAAAAAGTATATTAAAAGATCTAATCAAAGAAAAACGTGAAAATATAAATTTCGATACTATTGTTGAAATAGTTAGTAAAGAACTAAATATCAAACAAAGTGATATAAAAAGCAAATCAAGAGTTACGAATATCGTAGAAGCAAGACGAATCATCATATATCTTGCAAAGATGCTTACAACAAACTCAATGCCACAAATTGCAAACTATTTTGGTATGAAAGATCATAGTGCCGTTAGTCATAATATTAAAAAGATCAATCAGTCCCTTATACACATCTGACGCTGCCGCCGATGCACTCAGTTTAGACCTCGGTGCGCTGCTGTTGATCTAAAAAACACATCAGTAA
>NZ_PIRR01000049.1:0-9889 GCF_003048555.1 Campylobacter concisus
ACTTTTAGTTTTATTTATTGGTTTGTCTAATCTATTATAAATTATAAAATAATAGACTGGCTCAATCGATCACTTGTTTAGATTTCAAAGATTGACTAATAGTTTAACAATTGTAAGTTAAAAGAACTTTCTGCTCTGCGTTTTGCAAAACAGAAAGTGAAGTATATAGAAGTGATGCTTAAATGCAGATAAAAATCAGGCTAATTTTTTAAAAACCCATAAAGAAATTTTGAAGTCCAACTTTTTCATTAAATATAATATCTTTTTTGTTTGGATCATATTTAAATTCGCTTATTACTTTTTTGTCCTCTTCTTTAAAATATCCAGCAGATATCAAAGTAGGCTCAACAAAAGCTACTTCTGGCACTAGTGTATCAAAAAAATTCGTCAGACTTTCATCGACACTTATTTTTCCACTAAGAGATAATTTATCAAAAATTTCTGACTGGTTTGTTCCCTTTTTAAAGCCATTTACTGCTGCATCCAAATTTAGCTTTAAAACCTTATCTCCTTTTTTAAAGCTTAATGTATCTATTTTTATACTTGGATTCTTTTCTAAGATTTGATCTATTGTCTCATCAAAATTTAATCCAGCTAAAACATTATAATTTTCTTCATTATTTAAATTGTTAAGCTTTTCTAATACATTATTTAATGCAGGCACATTGATATTTGAGATTTTGCTATCAAAGATAAAATCTGTATATTTTACTTTATCAACTGCCACTATACCTATTTTTATAACATCGTCTGATTTTCCAAGATCATTTGAGATTTCAAATTTTGAGTCATACTTAAAGTCATCTATCAAAATATTACTTATATCATTAGATGCAAAAGACACCTTTTTAAATTTAACTTTTGCCAAATAAGGTACAAGCTGACTTTCTAAAATTTTTGAAATCTTAACTGGCTCTTTATAACTTGAATCAATATAAAATCCTTCAATATTTAGATCAACTTTGTTGTATTCACTAACATCTTTCAAAGCGATCTTATCTGCTTCAATCTTTAAGCTGTTTATACTATCTTTTGAATCAAGCGTCATACCAATCTTTATATCTTTTGTATTAAATGCAGTTTTTTGCTTATCGTTAAATTCAATATTGCTAAATTTAATATCCACATCTTTATCGCCAGTTAAACTAACTTTTGTTTTAGTTGTTGCAATGACATTTGAACCCATAAATGTTGCGATAATGTTTTTAATCATATCGTTTTGAATAGAAATTTTTGAGTCTATTTCAAAGCCATCTATAAAAGCAAGCGCTGTATGAGAAATTTCATTTTCTACTTTAAAAACCAAATCCTCATTTACATTTTTACCAAATATATTTTCCAAAAGATCTTTTGAAACACTAAAATCAAATGATCCTTTTGAGCCAAAAAAACCTTTTTTGTAATTGTTATTAGAAATTTTAAAGCCCTTAATATTATTTAGATCATTCACTATCCTTTGATAGTTTTTCTCCACCTCATTTGAAGCAAAATAAACCGCTCCAATGGCTACCACGATAACTACGATTAAAGCAGATATCACCTTTTTCATGCTTTTCTCCTTTTTGTAATATGTTGTAAAAAGAACCAAATTCCAAGCAACAAACAAACCATAGCAAGAGGCATAATATATCCATGCTCGCCAAGATAGTCGCTTGCACCTACAAAATAATCACCCGCTTTAAAGCTGGCAAACCCGATAATGACCGCCCAAAGTACTGACGAGATCAAATTTATAATGCTAAATTTATAAAATGAATACTTCGTAAGTCCAAGCGCGATAGGAACCAAAGTTTTGACGCCGTAGATAAATTTTTTGATAAATATTATCTTATCGCCGTGTTTTTTGGCCAAAATTCCTGCATAAGCAAGCTTTCTTTTATGATTTTTGATATAAGGCATAAGTGAGTTTTTATTAAATCTTGCGACATAAAAAATTAACGTGTCGCCGATTGTATTTGCCACAGCAGCGACAATTATACTAAGAGTGATATCCATCTTGCCAGCAAAACTTAAAATTCCAGCGGCGATTAATGCAACCATACCGCCACCAAGGCTATAAAAAAACAATACAATATAGCCGTATGTTGAAACTGAGTTTATAATATCTTGCATTAATCTCCTAAAAGTTTAGAGGCGGAGGCTATCAGCTGTTCGTATGCATAGCCACTTTGCTTTAAAATTTCTTCTCTTGCACTAATGACTGCTCCACCAAAACTAGCTCCCGCAAAAAAGCCATCATTTGCAGCGTAAGCATAAATATCACTTGAAAATTTAAAATCGCTTACTTTACTGTAATTGCGTCCAATGTCGCCAAAAGCTACTGATAGCTTTGTATCAAGCGTGATCTTGGCATCCTTAATATCATGGATAATACTATCTTTAAATATAAAAAGCACAAGCGAGCTATCCTCATAACCAAGCTGTATGCCAATACTTCCGCCACTTATGCTAACTGGCAAAATTTCACTTGGCGAGTTAATGTTACCAATAACCATGATGCCATCACCGCCCATGCCACCAACTACAAAACCGACCTTTTTAACACTTGGAAAGATGATCGTTGCTTTTGACTGCTCGATTAGCTCTTTTATAGGAGCGTTTCTAGCGCCTCTCATAGTTGTTATAAACGAGTTTGCCGAGTCTAGCACGAGCTCCTCGCTGGCAAAACCAAGCGAGAAAAATAATAAAATTGAAAAAAGAAATTTCATATCTTGCCATTATTTTGCAAAATCAATAGCACGAGTCTCTCTGATGACGCTTACTTTTATCTCACCAGGATACTGCACCTTGCTCTCGATCTCTTGAGCTATCTCTTTTGCTACAAGCACTGCCTCGTCGTCGTTTATGAGCTTAGCGTTTGCGATGACGCGAATCTCACGGCCAGCATTTATCGCATAAGCTTGTTTGATGCCATCTTTGCTTTTTGCGATGTTTTCGATCTCTTCGACACGCTTTAAGAAGCTCTCAAGTACCTCACGCCTTGCACCTGGACGAGCCGCACTTAGTGCGTCAGCTGCGCAAACAGCCGCACTTTCTATACTTGTTGCTTCTTCGTGTCCATGATGGGCATAAATGGCATTGATAACTACTGGATGCTCTTTATAGCGTTTACAAATTTCAGCTCCAAGATCAACGTGACTACCCTCGTATTCGTGAGTTAGTGCCTTACCGATATCGTGAAGTATGCCAGCTCTTTTTGCAAGTTTCTCATCTCCGCCACACTCAGCTGCGATGATACCAGCAAGGTGAGCCACTTCAAGGCTGTGCGCAAGGGCATTTTGACCATAGCTTGCTCTAAATTTAAGCTTACCTATCAGTTTTACAATCTCTGGATGAATTTTATTTAAACCAAGATCCATGACGATGTTTTCGCCCTCTTCTTGTATACTTTGCTCAAATTCTTCAGTCACTTTTTTGTGAAGGTCTTCTATCCTTGCTGGCTGAATTCTTCCATCCTCTACCAAAAGCTCAATCACTCTTGTTGCGATCGCACGTCTGTAAAGATTGAAGCTGCTTAGTATGATTGCATGTGGTGTGTCATCAATGATAATATCAACGCCAAGCACCATTTCAAGGGTCTTGATGTTACGTCCTTCTTTGCCAATGATCCTACCTTTTAGCTCATCGTTTTTAATATTTACGACATTTATCAGACGCTCAGCCGCAAATTCTCCAGCAAATCTTGACGTAGCCTGCGCCAAAATGTAATTAACCCTCTTTTTAGCCTCTCTTTTTGCCTCTTCTTCGTATTTTCTAACGATATGAGCGATATCCGCACGAGACTTCTCCTCGACCTTTTTAAGCACGACCTCTTTTGCTTCTTCTTCTGTTAAGCCAGCAGCGTGCTCAAGCACTCTTATCGCCTCTTCTACCTTATTTTGATAAGTCGCTTTTAAATTTAAACCCTCTTCGTAAGTTATCTTTGCGTCTTGCTTATCTTTTTCAAAAAGTTCTTTACTTTCGTTTAAAAGCTCTTGCTCATTTAGCAAAATTTTCTCTTTTTTGGCTAGTTCATCAAATTTACTCGCATACTCTTTTTGAAGCTTTGTCGTCTTGTCATCGTATCTTTTTTTAGCCTCAAATTCAGCCTCTTGTACTGAAATTTTAGAATTTTTAAGCGTTAGCTCAGCCTCATACTCAATAGCTTTCGCCTTTGCTTTTGCTTGTTCTAAGAAAATGTTGTAGTTTGCATCATTTATCTTTTTGGCGTATAGATACCCTGCTCCAACGCCCGCCACACCGGCTCCTAAGCCTATTAAAACCTCTATCATTTATTCCTCTTTTTATATAATTTTTATTTGGGGTTATATAAAAGCCTGCTACCGCGTCTTGTGCATTTGAAAGCACATCTTTGGTGTAAAAGTCTTTTATCTCAAGAAAAACTATCCGTTTTGGCTTAATAGGCAAAGAGTCAAAAAATCTATCATAAAATCCTTTTCCATGCCCTATCCTAGCCATAGTTCCATCAACCCCAATCGCTGGAACTACTGCCATATCAAGTCTAACATTATCCATTTTTTTGCCAGATGGCTGTCTGACGTTAAATTTATAAGTTATAAATGGCAGTCGCAATCTTACCATCTTTAAGCTAAGACCTACCATAAAAGGGGCAAAAATTTCACATTTACGTGATAAATTTCGCCTTAGTTTAAGCACATCGACTTCGTAGTTAAGTGGCAAATAAAACAATACTTTCTTAGAATTTGTAAAATTTATCAATTTCAAAAGCGTTTTTGTAGCTTTATAATGCGAGCATTTGGCCTTAAATTTAGTAAGTTTCATTAAATTTGCTCTTGCATTTTTTCTAAATTCATTTTTTTCTAAATTAACGCTCATTTTATGCTCTTTCTTGTATAATCCTGAAATCTTATTCAAAAGGAAATTTATGACATTAAAACGAGCAATTATAACATCACTTTGCATTTTTGCATTTTTTGGATGTGGCGACGAGAACAAGCAAAAAAAAGAGCAAAATACAAGCGAACAAACGCAAGGCAAAATTTTAGATAAAAATGCTAGCAAAGATAAAAATTTAAGCAAAGACTCACTCACTCCAAAAATGAGTGAAAGTGCCCAAGAAAACGAGATAAAAGAGATAAATCTAAAGCTACTAAGTGGCACAACCATGCAGATTACAAAAAGAAGTAATGGCTTTGACGTAAAAGATGGCAAAAAAGCAACTCTTTACGTATTTTTCGCCACTTGGTGCCCTCCGTGCAAGGCTGAGATCCCACACTTAAACAACCTAAGCGAGAAATTTAAGAATGAGCTAGATATCGTTGGTGTGCTACTTGAAGACAAAAGTGAAGATGAAGTAAAAGATTTTGCTCAAAAATATAAAATAAAATATGAAGTCGCGGTTGGCGAGGGAAATTTTTTATTTGAAAAAGCGATGGGTGGCATAAAAGGCTTGCCTGCGTCAGCACTTTTTAAAGCAAATGGCGACTACGTTCAAGGCTACATCGGTCTTGTGCCTGAAGAGATGCTTGAAAACGACATAAATAGGGCAACAAAATAATGCTTGATTTTCTAAAAAAAGGCTTTGAAAAGACCTTTGGAGCGATAAGCTCAGCGAAGAAGTCAAAAAAGATAGACAAAGAAAGCTTAGAAGAAATTTTACTTGAGGCCGACGTAGCTTACGAGATCGTGGAAGAAATTTTATACTACTTACCGCCACAAGATGAAGTGAGCAGAGCTGATCTTAGGCGCGTTATGAGTAGCTATTTTATCTACGAAAATGAGCGTGTGATCGAGCCTGATAAGCCATTTGTCGATCTCATCCTTGGCGTAAATGGCGCTGGCAAGACAACCACAATCGCAAAGCTTGCAAATTTATATAAAAATAACGGTAAAAGCGTTATTTTAGGCGCTTGTGATACATTTAGAGCTGGAGCGATCGAGCAGCTACGCCAATGGTCGCTTAGGCTAAATGTGCCAATAGTCGCAACACAGCAAGGACATGATCCTTCAGCTGTTGCTTACGATACGATCAGCTCAGCCCTTGCAAAAGGTATCGACCGAGTCATCCTTGACACAGCCGGCAGACTTCAAAACCAGACAAATTTAGCAAACGAGCTAGAAAAGATCGTTCGCATTAGCAAAAAAGCTTACGAAAAAGCGCCTCACCGCAAAATTTTGATTCTTGATGGCACGCAAGGTAACGCCGGAGTTGCGCAAGCAAAGGCGTTTAACGATATCGTCTCGCTTGATGGCGTCATCATTACAAAGCTTGATGGCACTGCAAAGGGCGGAGCACTATTTGGCGTGGCAAGAGAACTTGAGCTACCTATATTTTATATAGGCGTTGGTGAGAGCATGGATGATATCATCAAATTTAAACCAGATGAGTTTTTAGACGAGCTGATGGACGCTATTTTTGAGTAGAGTGAAATTTCTTAGTAAAATTTGCTTTTTTATCGCTCTTTTGGCGATCGATTTTCTTGCATTTACTCCAAAATCTCCTACTATCATCGAAAATTCGTGGGATAAAGCAAATCATTTTTTAGCTTTTTGCGTCCTATACATCCTGCTCTATCTTGGCTATGAGTTTAAAATTTTTAAAAATTTAGTCCTACTTTTAGCCTTCGGAGTGCAAATAGAGCTCGTTCAGGCATTTTTACCAAACAGAAGCTTTAGCCTGCTTGACATCGTATCTGACATGATCGGAGCAGCTTTTGGAGTGATAGTAGTTGAAATTTTAAAAAGGATAATTTATGGCAAAAGCAAAGCCAGTTTTTGAGTGTCAAGCCTGCGGAAACCAGCAGAGCAAATGGCTAGGTAAATGCCCGCAATGTGGAGCTTGGGATAGCTTTGTCGAGCTTAGCCAGCAAGAGATAAAGATAAGTAAAGAGATAGCAAAAAGCACTAGCGCACCTAGCAAAGCCATAAGCATAGACGAAGTTGAAATTCAAAATTTTACGAGATTTAGCACCAAAGATAGCGAGCTAGACCTTGTTCTTGGTGGTGGCGTAGTCGAGGGCTCGCTAGTTTTAATAGGTGGCAGTCCAGGCATCGGTAAATCAACCTTGCTTCTAAAAATCGGCTCAAATTTAGCAAAAGACGGTAAAAAAACGCTCTATGTAAGCGGCGAAGAGAGCCAAAGCCAGATAAAAATGAGAGCTGATAGGCTAAATGCGGTGGATAAAAATTTATACCTGCTAACTGAAATTTGCCTAGAAGATATCCTGCTAGAAGTGCAAAAGAGCGACTACAAGGTGCTCGTAATTGACTCCATACAAACACTTTATAGCCAAAATATAAGCTCCGCTCCAGGCTCGATCACGCAGGTTCGCGAGATCACATTTGAGCTGATGAGACTTGCAAAGAGTCAAAATATCTGCGTTTTCATCATCGGACACATAACTAAAGAGGGCTCGATCGCAGGGCCTAGAGTGCTTGAACACATGGTCGATGTGGTACTTTATTTCGAGGGCGATGCGAGCAGAGAGTTAAGAATTTTGCGTGGATTTAAAAACCGCTTTGGCTCGACAAGTGAGGTTGGCATCTTTGAGATGAGCCAGCACGGACTAGTGAGCGCAAATGAAGTTTCAAGTAAATTTTTCACACGTGGCGGGGCGATGAGTGGTAGCGCGATAACTATCATAATGGAAGGTTCAAGAGCGCTTAGCATCGAAATTCAAGCACTTGTTTGCGAAAGTGCCTATCCAAAAAGAAGCTCGACTGGCTTTGAGAGAAACCGCCTAGATATGCTGCTAGCACTTCTTGAGCGAAAGCTAGAAATTCCACTTGGGCACTACGACGTCTTCATAAACGTTTCAGGTGGAGTTAAGATAAGCGAAACCGCGGCCGATCTAGCCGTCATTGCAGCGATAATCAGTAGCTTCAAAAACCGCCCTATTAGCAAGGATAGCGTATTCATCGGTGAGCTAAGCCTAAATGGCGAGATAAGAGAAATTTTTAACCTTGATCAGCGCCTAAAAGAGGCGAAAACGCAGAAATTTAAAAATGCGATAATCCCAAACAAACCGCTTGACACACAAGGTCTAAAGTGCTTTTATGCAAAAGATATCACGCAAGTGCTTGAGTGGATGTAGAGATAGTTTCGGTATGCTTTTTGCACAAAATGACAGTGATCTACAAAGTTACAAAGAGATAATTTATGCTTTTGTGTCAAAAAATAAAAGATTTTTTAGCGAATACAAAAAAGAACTCACGCGAAATTTACCACTTTATCCTAGCTTAGAACTATTGCTTATCGATTTTGCGGTTATTATGGTGGAAAATTTTGATCAACCAAGAGAGCAAGATAACCTAGAAATTTTTGACTTAGTTGAAAAAAATATTAAGAACGATAACTACGTTGGCACGGCACTTTTGACTGGCTTTATTGAGACGATACAAAATATTTCAAACAAAGAGCAATATAAGAAAATTGAGAAGTATTTTGGTGAAAATACAAAAAATAAGGCAAAGCTATGCTAGCTCAAAAAGACATTTTTGTATATGAAGATTTTTTATATATTTTTATATCAAAAGACATTAGATATTTTGAAATTTATCAATCCGAACTTTTAAATTTTATTCCAGATACCCCAGGATTACTTACTTTATTGGAAAATTTTGCGAATGTTACAGTTTATATTTTTGATGAATTAAGCGAGCAAGATAAGCTAAAAATTTTTGACTTAGTTGAGAAAAATATTAAGAACGATGACTACGTTAGCACGGCATTTTTGACTGGCTTTATTGAGACTATACAAAATGTTTCAAACAAAGAGCAATATAAGAAAATTGAGAAATATTTTGGTAAAGAAACTCTATCACTCGCAGACGAGCTGATAGAGTTTTGGGGCATATAGAGGCTTTTATAAAAACATTTAAATTTACTCATCAAGCACAGATATTCCACGTGGACAAATTTTAGCAAGTGGGTTGTTATACTCTTGCTGACATTTTTCGCATTTTATGACACCTAGTTCTACACTTACCTGTTCAGCATTATAGCAATGCGGACAAACTACGTAGCCATCTTCTTGCGTATCTACTCCGATAGCTTTGATACTTGGGTCTTGATAGTCGTTAAAGATTTTTCTAAACCACTTTTTTGAAAATTGATTTTGCACAATGTGACCAAAACGCTCACAGTATATTTTCTCTTCTTTTAAACAACCATCAACATAATTGTTCCAAAAATCCTGATAGTTTATAACTCTCGGTGCCATAATTATTTCACTATTGTTATGTCTTATAGTCCAGTCATTGTCTATTTTATCATCCACTATATCAAACAAATCAGCACTAAAATATGCTCCGTATTTATTATCATTACTTATGATCATATATGTGCAATTACACTCATTTCGCATATCTTTTATATTTATCTGAACTATCTCATATAAAACATTTGGTCTCAAATATTCATTAAATTTTTCGTCCAAACATTCTACAATGGGACACAGCCTATCATCAACACCATCTTTTAGTCTTATTTTCAAAATTTTACCTTTTTTAGGATCTGGTAATTTTATTACAAACAGCTGTTGTAATTTTAGACCAAACGTAAAAAATCATATACATCTTTATTTATACCAATAATCTTTGCTGCTTCTTTTATCCTTTCAAAATCCTCGTCAGACACTTTTATACCATATTCATATAATTGAACGCATAAATCTTCCAACACAACTCCATACTCACCGTGATCCATATTGATCATCTCATTTTTAATAAAATCTGACATTTTCAAACTTATAAATTTTTCTTCATAGTTATTTAACAATTTAGACAAAATACTATGTATAAATTCTAAATTATTATCTTTTTTTTATCATCATTGTATTTTCATATTTAATCAAATTGGCATAATTATTTATGTAAAAGCCACATCAACTTACTTTTCCATTTTGTAAATGTACAAAATATTCTAAAC
>NZ_PIRR01000004.1:0-66558 GCF_003048555.1 Campylobacter concisus
TGCCAGAAGGCTCATTGTTAAAAGTACAAAATGCAATCTACTTTAAAAATTTAAGCGAGATAAAAAAGCTTAAAAATTTTATCTATATATTGATTTTATGCCAAAAAGAGGAGCTTTTAGAAGAGCTTCACAAAACATCTGAAGAAAATCTACTCTTTTAAGTTTTTATTATTTATAAGATCGATTAGCCTAACATCCTCGCTTCTTACGATTAGACTTTTAGGCAGCTCAAATTTTTTTATCACTTCGCACTCTTTTTCTCTCATTTCACCATCATCTTTTTCATGATCAAATCCCAAGATATGAAGTAATCCATGTATAAAAAGTAGTGCGGTTTCGGCCTCTTCACTATGATTTAGCTCAGTGGCTTTCTCTTTTACCATATCTTTGTTTATAACGATTGAGCCAAGTGGGGCATGAATGACAAGCTCAAGCGGAAAGCTTAAGACATCTGTAGTTTTATCAATGCCTCGCTCGGTTTTATTTAGTTCTCTCATCTCTTCCTTATCGACAAAAACTAGCTCGATTTCTCCTAGTGTCAAATATTCACAAATTTCATCTAAAATTTTTGGATAGCTCTCTTCGCAAAGTATCATTTTAGGCTCTTTCCTTGGTAACTTTTTGTATAATTCTAGCAAAAATAAAAGGCAAAATATGAAAAAAGCAGTTTGTATAATGAGTGGTGGTATGGATAGTACGCTTTGTGCTGTAATGGCAAAAAGGGCTGGATATGAGATCGTAGCGCTTCATTTTGACTATAACCAAAGGACAATGAAACGCGAAAAATGTGCATTTAACGAAATTTGCGAAAGATTAGGTATTACAAAAAAGATGAGTTTAGATGTTAGCTTTATTGCCAAAATAGGCGGGAATTCTTTAACCGATGAAAGCTTGCAAATAAGAAAAGATGGAGTGGAAAAAGATGTGCCAAATACTTACGTGCCTTTTCGAAATGGTATTTTTATCTCGGTCGCTGCCGCACTTGCTGAAAAAGAAAATGCACAAGCTATCTATATCGGTGTCGTAGAAGAAGATAGTTCAGGCTATCCTGACTGCAAAGAAAGCTTCATAAAAAGTATAAACGGGTCCATAAATTTAGGCACATCACCTAGTTTTTCGTGTGAGATAATTACTCCACTTGTAAATTTAAGCAAGGCTGACATCGTAGCAAAATCTCTTGAGCTTGGCTCGCCACTAGAGCTTACTTGGAGCTGCTATGAGAGCGAGGACAAGGCATGCGGGCTTTGCGATAGCTGCAGGCTAAGGCTAAATGGCTTTAAAAAGGCAAATGCCACTGATAAAATCTCATATAAAAATCAAAAAATTTCCTTATGAGTCTCTAAAAGTAGCAAAGAGATATCTTACTTTGCTACGTTTTACTATATTTAAACATTTTGGAAATTGATATTTTTCCTAATCACCACATTTTATTAAGCAATGCCATTTAACGAATTTAAAGATACATCAACACTTAGGCTCTTGCTAGCTACCAAAAACATAAATTCTCGATCAAGCTTGCCAAATTTAATAAGGAGGATTAAAAAGTAGTTAATAAATTTAGCCAAGGGTACAGTAAAAATTTATAAGTAAGTGGTTGCTACCACGGCTTTTTAGTGATCTTATTTCTTCTTATTGTCTTGTTTTTTATTTTGATCGCTTTGGATTTTTTCTAAATTTATATATCCCATTTCAACGAGTTTATTATAAATTTGAGCGATTTTTGGTCCAGCCGCACTTCCACCATGGCCACCATGCTCGATAACCATTGTGATAACGTATTGCGGATCTTCATAAGGCGCATATGTAGTCATCCACGCATGAGATCTTTGCAAATACGCCATATCCTCTTCTTTCATACGTTTCTTTTCAGTTTGAGAAATTCCAACGACCTGGGCAGTACCTGTCTTTGCAGCAACTTTAACTAGGCTTCCAATAAAATGCCTATTTGCCGTTCCTCTTTGGTGATTTGCTACTTCATACATTGCATGCCTAATGGCTGGTAACTGTGATTTTTCAAACGGCGTAAAAGCATCATCTGTTGGTGTAAAATCAACATCCTTGCCATCAATGCTCTTTAAAAAATGTGGAGTCACATTTAGCCCAGTTGCAAGGCCTGCTGTATATTTTGCCACTTGCATAGGCGTGACCAAGAAATTTCCCTGTCCGATAGAGGTGATGAGGGTCTCGCCTTGAAACCACGCCTTGCCATACTTCCTCATCTTCCACTCTCTACTTGGCAAAGTCCCCACAAACTCATTTGGCAAATCAACCTCGGTTTTTCTACCAAAACCCATACGTTCAAGTATCGGTACAATAGCGTCGATCCCTATCTTTTGACTACCTTTATAAAAATAATCATCACAGCTCTCTCTAATTGCCGTATTCATATTAACATTTCCATGTCCATGAGAGTTCCAGCAGCGGAATTTACGCCCTCCAAGCTCATACGAGCCACTACAAAAAAAGCTATCGTATTTACTCATACCATTATCCAAAAACGCAAGCGCCATACCCATTTTTACGACAGAACCTGGCGGATAAAGGCCGTTTATTAGCTTGTTTGTGAAAGGATGATCGACGTTTTTTACAAGCTCTTCCCATTCAGGCTGAGAAATTCCAAGCACAAATGGGTTTAGATCGTACTCTGGAAAGCTACCAGCAGCTATGATAGCACCGTCTTTTAGACTCATGACTATGACGCTTCCTGCATCTTTGCCAAAGACATCAGCCACAAACTGCTGAAGCTCAAGATCGACTGCAAGCTTGATGTTTTGACTTTGTGGTGCTTGATAATTTATCTGCTCGATCTCTTCATTTAAGGCATTTACCTTTATCTTTTTAAACCCTTGAATTCCTTGTAAGATCGGATTATAAAACCGCTCCACGCCACTTCTTCCAATGTAATTTGTAAGCTTCGTCAAAGGATCATTATCCATATCTTTTTGATTTGCCCTACCGACATAGCCGATGATGTGAGAAGCTAGATCGTTATACGGATAGTGGCGTTTTGAAGCGGGCCTTATCTCTAAATTTTCACGCAAAGAAAGTGATGCAAAAAATGGCAAAAATTTATCATAATCAATAAATTCAACCACATTTATAAAATCTTGGTTATAAGCTGAGTCGTTTTTTATGTATTCATTTTTAAGTTTAGTGACATTTAGATCACTAAATAGTGAGCCAATGTAAGCTAGCTCATCATCTAAAATTTTTACCTTTTTATTAGCACTTAAATGAGGTCTAATGGATACTGAAAAACCAAGACGATTAACAGCCATTGGCTTATCATGTGCGTCAAAAATAATACCCCTAACTGGCGGAATATAAATAGTCTTTATAGCGTTTTGCTCTGCAATTTCGTTGTAGTAAGTATTTGAGTTTATGCTTAGGTGATAAATTCGTCCCAAAAGTATAATCCAAAAAAGAGCGATCACACTAAAGACGATGCGCATTCTCATAGCACTTTATCCCTAAAAAGAACAATAGCAAGGATGCTTTCAAATGCTATAAAAAATAGATATTCAAATGAAAATGCTAAATTTTGCTCATTTAAAACGTAAGCAAATAGGTTATTTACAAGAAATGTTAAAGTATATCCAGCTGCTACAAAGATGATAAGTAGGCAGTTTCGCCACTTCATTGTGGTATATAGCCAGTCTAAAATAAAATTATAAAAAAGCAAAAATGCAATAATTGTTGAAAAAAGATGAAATCCATGAATTTGCTCAGCAAATATTATAAAAATTATCGCAAAGTACCAATTATGCTTAAACTCGTCGTATTGCTTTTGTTTTCTTGAATACTCCAAAATCATATAAGTAAAAAAAATGCCAATGAGTGGTGGCAAAAAGCCAAATTGCGTAGTTGCGATCTCGTATGAGAATAAAAAAACAGCCCACCAAAATTCTTTAAAAATTTTAATATCTAAGCTGCTTATGGTTTGCATTTTATCTACCAAGAACGTTATTTATGATAGCTTCTCTAGCCTTTTCGATACCGCTTTTATTAAGAGTTGAGACCAAGATGCCGCTTGGATCAAATTTCATTACCGCACTCTTTTGGCTTTGATTTAGCTTATCACTTTTTGTATATAAATTTAAAATTTTCTGGTCAGCTCTTAAAAAGCTTTTTAGATAAGCATCTACATTTACGTCTATGTCTAAATCAAAATGTCTAGCGTCAATTAGATGTATAAAAAGTCTAATGTCGATTCTAAATTTCAAAAACTCATCTAAATTTTTACGCCATTCATCATGCTTTGACTTTGCCACTTTTGCATAGCCAAAGCCTGGCAAATCAACCAAAATGAGCTTAAATTTATCTTTTTCGCCCTCTTCTTTTTGCTCACAAAACTCGGCCTCAAAAAAATTTATAAGCTGAGTTTTACCAGGAGTCGATGAGCTTTTGGCTAGATTTTTTTGATTTACAAGTGTATTTATGAGGTTACTTTTACCAACATTTGATCTGCCCAAAAAGACGACTTCGCTTGTTACGAAGCTTGGAGCCTCTTTTATACTTGGACTTGATGTGATAAATTTAGCACCTAGTGGCCTTATCACTTATCTTTTTCCTCTACCTGAAAGATAAATTTAACAGGCTTTTTCTCATCACTATTTACGCTATATGTGCCATCTTTTTGATTGACAACGATCTTTTCGCCATAAACATTTTTATCAGTTTCTACCTCATGCAAATAGCCATTTCCACTAACAGTATATATCTGTTTTGCTGGCTCGTATGTAAGAGTATTGCCTTTACCGTCGTAGTGCTTATCTTTTATAAAAATTTTTGCTCTAGCATTGCCAGTGGCCACATATTTTATAGGCTGGCGTTTTTTGTCAAAATAGACAACCACCTTATCTGCCTTAAGCTCATCAAATGAACCCTTTTTGATATTTACATTACCTATAAATTCACTAGTTTGCTTATTTTCATCTGCAAAAAAATCATTTGATGTGATTTCAACTTGCTCTGCATTTAAAAATGTAAAACCCAATATCACCGCTAAAATCGCTGATTTTCTTCTACCCATGCCCTTAACCCTTTTACCTGCGTTTGTTTTTTGCCAAGATCATAGCTTCCACTCTCACCCAGCGCCTTATCATTATTTCTTATGAGTGTGAAATTTGCTTCAGATCTTACTATTTTTGTTTTTGTTCCATATATCACTTCCTCACTTATAAATCTCAAACTATCGTTGTTTTCATAGTTTGCATTCTTTTGAAAGATGATTTCGTCATTTTGTGAGATTGCTTTGTCTGAGCTTAGAAAATGTTTTAAATTTCCTCTTAAAATTTTTGCTTTAAAACTCAAAAATTCATCTTTATCGTTGTATCTATTTAGCTCATCAGCCTCGTAGACTCCGCTTATTTTCGTGGAATTTATCTCATAATCTATCACGTCATTTATCTGCATATTTGATATCTTTGTGTCGATCTTTAAAACATTTGCAAGGTATGGATCTTGAGCTGCCAAAAATATCATCACGACACTAAAAATGGCCACGACGAAGTAGAAAATTTTTACAACCAACGCTTAGACCACTCGTCATATAAATTTTCTGATTTTATAATAAGCTCGATCATCTCTCTAACCGCGCCATTGCCACCTTTGTGTTTTAGCTTTGTCTTTACTTCAAGCTCTTTTATCGCATCTTTTGGTTTAAAGCTCCAAGCAACTGCATTTAAAATCTTATAGTCATTGTAGTCATCGCCGATAGCTGCTGCGTTTTTAAAGCTAAGCCCTTCAAATTTTAATATCTCACTCGCCACTTCAAATTTATCACCAACACCTTGATAGACGTGATTTATCTTTAGATCTTCAGCTCTTCGCTCAACAATAGCTGACTTTCTGCCAGTTATGATAGCTACTTTTTTGCCAAGTTTTAGCCAGCTCTCTATCGCGTAGCCATCTTTTACATCAAAAAATTTAAGCTCTTCGCCGTTTGCATTATAGATGATCTTGCCATCAGTGAGGCAGCCATCAACATCTAAAAATATAATCTCTATCATAAAACGCCTTTTGTACTTGGAGTGCCGATCCTTGCGTTTTTAGCAAGTGCTCTACGAAGTGCGACGGCGAATGATTTAAATGTTGCTTCGATGATGTGGTGAGTGTTTTTACCACGAATTTGATTTAGATGAAGCGTGATAGCTGAATTTATAGCAACTGCCCTAAAAAATTCCTCCGCAAGCTCAGTGTCAAACTCCCCTACTTTGGCATTTTCATTAAAATTTTCATAGACAAGGTAGGCTCTATTGCTAAGATCTAACGCACAAAAAACAGCTGCCTCATCCATAACAACACTCGCCTCACCAAATCTTTCAACACCACTTAAAGGATACAAGGCCTCTTTTAAAAGCTGACCCAAAACTATGCCGACATCCTCAACGCTGTGGTGAAAATCCACATACGTGTCGCCCTTGCATGAAATTTCAAGATCAAGCAAAGAATGCTTTGTAAAAGCTTCAAGCATATGGTCAAAAAAGCCAATGCCAGTATCTATCTTTGCAACCCCGGAGCCGTAAATTTTAAGCTTCATTAAGATTTGTGTCTCTTTTGTATTTCTAGTTAGTTCTAAAATTTCTTCTCTCACGCCCTAACCTCTTACTATAAAAGCACCTTGGAATTTACCGCTTCTTGCATAATCCCTAGCCTCGTCCTCACTTCTAAAGCCATTTAAAAATACCCTATAAATGGTCGAGCCATCTATAGTAAATGTCCTAACTACCGACTTATAACCATCTATGCTTTGATGCTCTCTTTGATATCTGTTTGCGCCCTCAAGGTTTTTAAATGAGCCAATTTGCACCATAAAATCTCCACCTACGACTCGTTGCTCTGACGAAATAATAATGCCTCCAGTTGGAGCTGTCGGAGAGACTGGATTTGGCACTTTTATGCCAGTGCTTGTCGGTTTTGCTTGAGTGTTAATGCTTGCAATAGCATTTATATCTTCATTAAAGCCTATGACTTCCATACTGACTGGAGCTGTGCCTGTACCGATAATATCAAGTTTAGTTGCAGCCGCCTTTGAAAGATCTAAAACTCTATCAGCCACAAAAGGTCCACGATCATTTACACGAACAATGACGCTTTTTTGATTTCTTAAATTTGTTACTTTAAGGATCGTATTCATCGGCAAAGTTTTGTGTGCTGCAGTCATATTGTACATATTATAAATTTCGCCGTTTGAGGTTGTTTTACCATGAAAATTTGGACCATACCAGCTCGCTGTACCACTTGCCCTATCACCCACACTTACAACGGTTGGGTAGTATGTTTTGCCATTTATCGTGTAAGGTCTCATTGTTGCTTTTTGGATAGAAGCTGAATTATTGCCTCTTACATTAGTTGGGCCACTTGGTGTAAATGGTGCCCCGTTCCAAGAGCAACCAGTAACTAGAAGAGTAAAACTTAGTCCTATATAAAATTTTAGGCTCTTATGGTATGACAATATTTACTCCAACATTTAAATTTGAACTAGCAAAAGAATTTGCATCTTTTAAATCTTTTTCGCTCACATTAAATTTTTTAGATAAAGAAGCTATCGTGTCACCAGTTTGGACTATATAGTTTTGAGATTTATTTTGTGCGGAAAATGGAATAATTAGTTTTTGATTATAGCTTACGGCATTTGTGCTAAGCTCGTTGTAGTCCTTGATCGCTCTATGACTAACACCTGTTTTTTTAGAGATAGAAAGTAGTGTTTCGCCTTTTTTTACAACGTAGGTATAAAAATTATTTTTACCGTTAAATGGCTTGAAATTTTCTGCAAAAAGCTGTTTTTTGTTTTCAGGGATATAAACATAATAATCTTTTAGAGTTGGTGGAGTAAATACAAATTTTAAATGCGGGTTGTTATTTTTCATTTTTTTTGTACTAAGGCCGATACTATCGCCTATTTGAGCTAAATTTGTACCGCCAGGTACTTTTACTTTTACAAGCTTTAGTCCTCCGTTTATGTTCAATAAAGATGAATCTTTAGACATCAAGAAGTCCGCGTCTTTTGCGGTATATGCTGCTCTTAAAATTTTAATAACAAAATTTCTAGTTTCGGCTGGAAGGTATTTTTTCTCCGCGTCAAGAAGCGTTACAAGATCATCTGTGCCAGCTTTTTGTATAGCTCTTTTTAAGGCTCCATCGCCGCAGTTATAGGCCATAGCTGCTAGATACCACTTGCCAAATTGATTTTTAAGCGACTTTAAATAATTTGTAGCCGCAATAGTAGACTCTACTGGATCTTTTCTCTCATCTACATATTGACCCACTTTTAAACCATGAAGTCTAGCCGTTTGCTCCATAAACTGCCACATGCCAGTAGCTTTTGCGTTTGAGACTGTATGATTTGAAAAGCCTGATTCTATCATAGCTAGATAAAAGAATGACTCAGGTACACCGGATTTTTTGATCTGCTCTTTTACCATCGGTATATACATATAACCATTTTTTAGAGCTTCTGTAAATGTTTCAAGTTGTGATTGTTTGATACCTTGTCTCATCTTTGCATAGTGAGAAGTCTTCATAAAGCTAGCATCAATGTCTAGCTCTTTTAAAATTTTTACCTGAGTATCGTATGAGCTTTTTTCAGGTGTATTTGCTAGTAGCAAGGTACTACATGCAAACATTAAAAATATTTTAAGCATTGCTTTCATTTCTATCCTTTTTCGTGTCAAAACTTAAGATGCTAGCATCTTAAACAAGTGCAACGCTCAAAATTTAAGCAAAGCACTTAAACAACCTTTTGGCATTATTTGAAGTTTTTTCGCAAGCAACTTCAAATTCAAGGTTTAAAATTTCAGCTATCTTTTTAGCAACAAATGTCGTAAACGCCGGCTCATTTCTCTTGCCACGATTTGGTTCTGGCGTGAGATAAGGAGCGTCAGTTTCAATAACTATCCTATCAAATGGGATTTTTGGCAAAATTTCGACTAAATTTTTAGCATTTTTAAATGTTAAAACACCGCCTATACCAAAATAAAAATTCCCAAATTTACAAAGCTCTAAAAGAAGCGGCGAAGCATTATAACAATGCAAAATCGCTCCAGCTTCAAGCTTTGGTGCATACTCTTTTAAGATATTAAAAGAGTCCTCATTAGCCTCCCTAATGTGAAGAATAACGGGTTTTTTTAACTCAACAGCTAAATCAAGTTGAGCTAAAAAAATACGTTTTTGATCCTCTTTTTCTTTTATCTTTTCATTTTCATCTTTTGGCAAGCGAAAGTAGTCAAGACCACATTCACCAATCGCCACACACTTTTCATCTTTGGCAAATTTTCTTAAAATTTCAATGCTAAAACTCTCTTTATCATATGGATGAACTCCAGCGGCAAAGAAAATGTCAAAATTTTCACGCGCTATTTTAGCTGCTTTTGGTAAATCATTGATATCAGCCCCCGGAATAATAAAGCCCTTTAGCCCTAAATTTCTAGCTTCATCTAAAATTTTATCAAGGTCAGGATCATAAACTTTACTATCCAAATGACAATGCGTATCTATAATCATAAAGCTATTTCTACTCTGTTTCTACCATTTTCTTTTGCGGTGTAAAGTGCTGAATCGCAAGCCTCAAGCATATCGTCTATCTCGCAATGCCCATTGCCAAAAGATACACCTATAGATATGGTCACTCTTATTTTTTGTTTTTTTATAACTACTTCATTTTCAGCCACTTTGGCTCGTAAATTTACAAAAAATTTGACAGCTTCTTCTCTGCCTATCTTTTTAAGCACAACGCAAAACTCTTCGCCGCCAAATCTAGCAACGATGTCACTTCCTTTTGTATTGTCATTTAAAATTTTTGCAATTGATTTTAGTATCCTGTCTCCGCCATCATGGCCATATGTATCATTTATCTTCTTAAAATAATCAATATCAATCATTGCAAAAGCATAAGGCTCATTGGTCTCTTCAGCTGCTTGGACATACTCTTCCACGTCGGAATAAAAAAATCTTCTATTATAAACCCCAGTCAAGAAGTCACGATTTGCAAAATTTGCTATCTTATTTATATTTTCCATCGCTTCGATCGTATTATTAACACGGCATATTAGCTCTTCTTTTGAAAATGGTTTTGCTATAAAATCGCTCGCACCATTTTTTAAAAATATTGATGCGTCAGTCTTTTCGCTAGGCGATGTCATAACGATTACACCAAGACTATTTTTATCTTTTTCTTTTCTAACCTCTTTTAGAACTTCAAGACCATCTTTTACCGGCATTCTATAATCAGTTATTATAAGATTTATATCAGGATTATCCGCAAAATAGTTCATTGCCTCTTCGCCGTGAGCTGCGGCCAAAACTTTAAACTGAAGGCTGGTTAATATCTTTTTTATCATATTTCTAAAAGGAAGCGAGTCTTCGACAACCAAAACCTTATATTGTCTATTTTTGCTCAGTCTATTTATCATTTGAAAGATATAGTTGATATCGTCCATGTTTCCTTTATAAACATAATCAACAATATCTTTATTTATAAATTTTTCCCTTGTTTCATCATCAATACTACCTGTTAAAACAATAGCTGAAAGTCCTTTGGAAAGTGCATAATCAACGATCTCGCCATTTGGAGCATCTGGCAAATTTAAATCCAAAATAGTCATAAAATAATCTTTATCATGCTCATTAATTAGCATTTGAGCCTCGGCAAAACTGTATGCGACATCAATTGCCATCTCGTCAATACTCTTTTCCATTTGCATAACAATCAGCTTTGCTAACGCCTTATTATCATCAACTACAAGAATTCTTTCCATATTATTTCCATAAAAATTTTATCAAATTAGTGACGATTTTATCAAATAAATTTATTTACAAAGCTTAAATTAATAATTTAAATTAAGCTACTTTAAAAGCCCTTTAGCAAAATTTATTGCTTCTTCGCTTATATGTTCGCCACTTATCATACGCGCAAGCTCGTTTACACGCTCCTCTTTGTCAAGCTCTCTTACGACCGAGTTTTCCTCGTGACGCTCTACCAAAAAGTGTGAATTTGCCTTTGAACTAAGCTGTGGCTGATGTGAAATGGCAAAAATTTGATAAAAATTTGCAAGCTTAAGCAAGACATTTGCGATGCTCATCGCCTCTTTTCCACTTAAATTTGCATCTATTTCATCAAGTATGATGACATCACCGCCCGTTTTTGTGATCTCGCTAGATGCGGCTATAAAAGCCAGTCTTAGGCGGTTTAGCTCGCCTGAACTTAAATTTTTAAGTGAGGTCTCGTTTAAATTTAAACAAACCTCATCAAGCCCTAAAATATCAAGTCTTTTTTCTTCTATTTTTAGTGTAATATCTGGCATATAAAGCTCTTTTAGGTATAAATTTATCATCGTCTCAAGCTCTTTTAAATTTACGCCCCTTACCCTGCTTAAAGCACCAGCTAGCTCATTTGCCTTTTTGCTCAAAATTTCAAATTTCTTCTCAAGTTCACTCTTTTCAAAGCTTAAATTTTCATATCTGGCAAGCTCTTTTTCCTTTTTAGCAAGTGCTTCCAACGCCTCTTCCTCGCTGCCGTATCTTCTGATGATGGCATTAAGAGCTTCTATCCTATCAAGCACGCTCTCCACGTCGATATCGTCAAGCTCCTCCATATTTAGGCTATCTCTTGCGACCCTTAGCTCGTTCATCGCATCTTCAAAAAAGCCGTTGTCAAGGTCGCTGATGCTTAGCGCCTCATTTACGCTGTGCTCTAGCTCAAATATCCGCTCAGCCCTAGCCCACGCCTCATTTATCTTATCCTTTTTACTAAGCCTCTTTTTTGTCTCCATAAGCTCTTCAAACTCGCCTTTTTTAGGTTCCACGCTTCTTATCTTCTCGATCTCAAAGCTAGCAAGCTCCTTTAGCTCCTCGACCTTTTTCTCTTCCTCTTTGATAGTGGCTAGCTCTTTTGAAATTTTAGAAAATTCTAAAAATGCCTCTTCAAATTCCTGCTTTGTTTCTTTAAATTTCTCATTTTTCGAAATTTCTAGCCTGTCAAGCAAATTTAGAAATTTCTCATTTTCAAATTCATTTGCCTCTTTTGCCGAGAGATATTTGATGTGCTCGCGCGCCACTTGGGCTAAATTTTTCTTTGAGATGGCTTGTTGATTTATAAAATACCTCGTGCTCTTATCTTTTAAAAGCTTAAAAATATTGACCTCTTCGTTTTCTATGCCAAACTCATCAAGCTCAAATTTATGCTCCACGTCAGCCTCAATCAGCCTTGCTTCGCTATCTTTTAGCCCAAAAACAGCCATTATGGCGCTCATTAGCACCGACTTACCAGCGCCGCTAACGCCCGTAAATACGCTAAGACCCTCTTTAAAATTTAGCTCGACATTTTTAAAATTTAGATAATCCTTAATCAAAATTCGATCAATCATTATAACCCCAGTGAAGTTTCTCTTTTAAAATTTGAAAATAATCCCTACCGATATGGCGTATGAGCCTCGCTTTTTTCTCGCTCAGACTCATGCTGACGGCTGAAATTTTACTCATATCAAACCTATCTTGCCCATCAAGTACCAAAATCGCATCACTATTTGTTCTAAATTTGACTGTGTGATTTTTCGTAAGCACGACTGGACGCTGTGTAAGCGAGTGCGAACAGATAGGAGTTACTGTGAAAACTTCGCTTAATGGATAGATAATAGGACCATTTGCGCTCATGTTATATGCCGTTGTTCCAGCAGGTGTCGCCACTATAACGCCATCTCCAAAATATGAATTAAAATATTTTTCATTTAAAAGTGCCTCGATATGTGTCATCGAACCACCATTTTTACTAACGATGACTGCATCGTTAAATGCTATCTTTTGCTCGGTTTTGCCATCATTTTTATGAAGCGCGACATCAAGCATAAAAGGCATTTCTACCTCAAATTTACCATCAAAAAAGTCTTTAAAAAATTTCTCACTCTCATTAATCATTATGTCAGTTAGAAATCCGAGTCTACCAGCGTGTATGCCAAGGACAAGTGGCGAGATGTGGGCTAGCTTTCTACAAGTTGAAATGATCGTGCCATCTCCGCCAAGAGTGATCAGAAATTCACACTCTTTGGCCAATTTTATAAGCTCAAAACCACTTTTTTCTATGCGCTTAGCACAATTTTTTTCAAGCAAAATTTCTGCGTTATACTTTTTTAAAATTTTTTCTAATTTTTCTAAATCTTGCCTAAATAATGGATAATCTTTAGCAATAAGTCCTACTTTTTTTGTGCAAAAAGTATTAAATTTTTGTTCATTTTTCATGTAAATGATTGTAACATATTTTATTTTAACAAAGCTTTTCAAAAGAAAAAAGCGACTATAATTGCCTAAAAAACATTGCAAAGGAGCATTTTATGCGAAGTCATTATTGCACCGATCTTAGCAAAGCTGATATCGGTAAAGAAGTAATACTTTGTGGCTGGGCAAACACATATAGAGACCACGGCGGCGTCGTTTTCATCGACTTAAGAGATGTTAGCGGGCTTATACAATTAGTTTGCGACCCTGCTGACAGCAAAGAAGCACACGACGTGGCTGCAAAAGTAAGAGATGAATATGTCTTAAAAGCAAAAGGAAAAGTAAGAGCTAGAGGCGAAGGACTAACCAATCCGAAGCTAAAAACTGGCGAGATAGAAGTAATAGTAAGTGAGCTAATCATCGAAAATCCAAGCGAGCCACTACCATTTATGATAGGCGATGAGAGCGTAAATGAGGACATCAGGCTAAAATACCGCTTTTTAGACCTTAGAAGCGAGCGCTTGCAAAATATATTTAAAATGCGTTCTCGCGCAGCGATCGCAGCTAGAAATAGCCTAGATAAAATGGGCTTTATCGAGTTTGAAACTCCAGTTTTAACACGCGCAACTCCAGAAGGTGCGAGAGACTATCTAGTGCCAAGCCGTGTATATCCGGGCCAATTTTACGCACTCCCACAAAGTCCACAGCTATTTAAACAGCTTTTGATGTGTTCTGGCTTTGATAAATATTTTCAAATCGCAAAATGCTTCCGCGACGAGGACTTAAGGGCTGATCGCCAACCAGAATTTACCCAAATAGATATTGAAATGAGCTTTGTCGAGCAAGAAGATATCATAAATATGGCTGAGACGATGCTAAAAGACATCTTTAAAGCCTGCGGATACGATATCAAAACGCCATTTAGACGTATGAGCTACAAAGAGGCAACCGAGACTTATGGCTCAGATAAGCCTGATCTTAGATATGATCTAAAAATGATCGATGTGATCGATATTTTCGAGCGCTCAAGTAATGAAATTTTTAGCTCTATCGCAAAAGATAAGAAGAAAAACCGCATCAAAGCGCTAAAAGTGCCAAATGGCGACAACATCTTTAGTAAGCGCGAGATGAATAGATTTGAGGAGTTTGTACGTAAATTTGGTGCACAAGGTCTTGGCTACTTCCAAATGAAAGAAGAAGGACTAAAAGGCCCACTTTGTAAATTTTTCGAGCAAAGCGATCTTGACGAGATCGTCTCAAGATGTGAACTAAAAGTTGGTGACGTCGTATTCTTTGGCGCTGGTAAGAAGAAGATCGTGCTTGATTACATGGGAAGATTTAGAATTTTCCTAGCTGAGCAAATGGGCATCATTGATCAAGACAAGCTTGAGTTTTTATGGGTGCTTGACTTCCCAATGTTTGAGCAAAATGACGACGGCAGCTACTCTGCGATGCACCATCCATTTACAATGCCAAAAAATATAGACGAGCCTGATCTTGAAGATATCCTCTCTATCGCTCACGACGTCGTGCTAAACGGCTTTGAGCTTGGCGGCGGAAGTATAAGAATTCACAAAAACGACATCCAACAAAAAGTCTTTAAGCTTCTTGGCATAGATGAAGCCGAGCAGCGTGAGAAATTTGGCTTCTTGCTTGATGCCTTGACATTTGGTGCGCCTCCACATGGCGGTATTGCGATCGGCTTTGACAGATTAAATATGCTTGTAAATAAAGCAAGCTCGATCCGCGACGTCATAGCCTTTCCTAAAACACAGCGCGCTCAGTGCCCACTCACAAAGGCACCAAGCTACGCTAGCAACGAACAACTTAGAGAGCTAGGACTAAGGATAAGAGAAAAAGAGCAAAAGGCTTAAAATTTGCCTTTAAAAAGAGATGGAATTTTGTCTTTAAATATTTTTTTTAGACAAAATTCCATCCTGTAATTTAAATTTATAAAAAGATGCCTCCGACTTGGCGGCTAATTAAATCAAAACTTGCCTAAGTAGTTTGAGATGATTTTTGTGGTTGCGACGTAAAATTTTGCGCAGATAGAACACTTAGTTCATCAAGCTAAATTTTACTAGCTCCGCAAAAAGCGCTCAAAAGACAAAGGCAATAAAAGGGAAAAAATGAAGAATTTATTTTTAATCATAGGCGCTCCAGGCAGCGGCAAAACAACAGACGCATCACTCATCGCACAGCATGATGAGAAATTTGCACACTTTTCAACTGGCGATCTTTTAAGAGCTGAAGTAGCTAGCGGTAGCGAGCTTGGCAAACTAATAGACGGCTTTATCTCAAAAGGAAATTTAGTCCCACTTGACGTTGTTGTAAATGCGATCGTCTCAGCTATCAAAAGCTCGAATAAATCAAACATCATAATCGACGGCTATCCAAGAAGCGTTGAGCAAATGACTGAGCTTGACAAAGTCTTAAGCGAGCAAGATGAAATTTCTCTAAAAGGCGTCATCGAAGTAGATGTTAGCGAGGACGTGGCAAGGGCTAGAGTACTTGGCCGTGCAAGAGGCGCTGACGACAATAACGAAGTCTTTAACAACCGCATGAAAGTATATCTTGATCCGATCAAACCTATCCGCAAATTTTACAGCGAAAAAGAGCTACTTCACGTGGTAAATGGCGAGCGTGGCATCGATGAGATCGTAGCTGATATCAAAAATTTACTAGCTAAACTTTTATAAACTCACAGACCTTGCATCAAAATGTGCAAGGTCCCAAAGAAATATCATTCGAATATACTTATTTTTAATTTTATTTTAAATGTAACTTCTCTACAATTCTAAATTTATTTTTAACAGACCTAAACAAAGATGAAATTATGCATAAATTTAAATTTATAATACTACTTGCGATCATAGCTATTTTTACTTTTACAGGATGTGCCAAAAAGTATATAGAGATGGTTGAAAAGGATACCACATATAAGTACAGCAGTGCTAAAGCGGTTTGTGGAGAAACTGAACTTGATAAAAAGCTGGAAGGACACATAAATACATTTTTAAAAAAGAAAAACCAATACGGTGACGACCTAATCATAAAATGCGATATACAAAGAACAAAAAATGGAGTTAGGATCCTTAGACACTTAACCCTAGGCATAGGTGGTGCTGGCAAATCCGAGACATTCGCAGTCATAAATTTAGTCGATCAAAGTGGCAAAGAGGTGGCCAAATTTAACGTTACTGTCGAGATTAGATATGGCTTTCTTGGTGGTAGCGCAGATAGAGCGCTACCGATTACCGCTAAAAACATCTATAAAATTGTTACAAAAGATTTTATGTAAAAACTTACCTTTTATTAATATCATAAATGTACTATCCTTTAAAATTTCACAACCGATTTTAAAGGATAAAAATGAAAAAGATCATAACCGCTGCAATATCTGCTAGCATCGCAATGGCTGGAGGCTTCATATCAAAGCACTCAAGCGAAACAATAAGCGTAAAAGATGCCTTAAAACTAAACGACGACACCAAAGTTGTGCTAGAAGGTAAGATAAAATCACATATAAAATCAGACAAATATGAATTTATCGATAAAAATGGTGATGTTATTGTTGTTGAAATCGACAATAACAAATGGGGCAACATAACAGTCAATGAAGATACACCTTTACGAATAAGAGGTGAGATAGATAAAGACCTTACAAAAACAGAGATCGATGTAGATAGCGTAGAGGTTGTAAAGTAGTTAAATTTACGAGTATTTAATGCAAAAAATACTAAAATCAAGAAAATTTCTAATACAAAGGACGAATATATGGACGTTTCAAAGATCAAATTTGGCTCAAACCCAGACAAAATCAATGCCGTAATCGAAATACCTTATGGCTCAAATATCAAATACGAGATCGATAAAGATAGCGGCGCAGTCGTGGTTGATCGCGTGCTTTACTCAGCGATGTTCTACCCAGCAAACTACGGATTTGTGCCAAATACACTTGCAGCTGATGGCGATCCAGCTGATATTTTGGTACTAAACGAGTATCCACTCCAAGCTGGCAGCGTCATCCCTTGCCGCTTAATAGGCGTTTTGGTGATGGAAGATGAAGCAGGCATGGACGAGAAGCTTTTGGCTGTACCAGTTACAAAGATCGATCCAAGATATGAAGCGATAAAAAGCTACGAAGATCTACCAGTTGCAACACTAAATAAAATAAAAAATTTCTTTGAAACTTATAAAATTCTTGAGCCAAACAAATGGGTAAAAGTGAAAGAATTTAAAGATGCAAATGCTGCAAAAGAAATTTTAGACGCTGCTATTAAAAATTATAAATAATTTAAAGCCCTATTTTAGGGCTTTTCTCTTTTTAAATTTGCTAGTTTTATACGCTGCATAAAAAAGGATATTTTTATATTTAGATAAGCTTTTTCTTGTATAATACGATTTTCTTTCAACTGTGGGTTCATAGCTCAGTTGGTTAGAGCATCCGGCTCATAACCGGATGGTCCCAGGTTCGAGTCCTGGTGAACCCACCACTTACTTTATCAACATTAAAAAATTAAAAATTTTTCATCACTTTTCCTTAGATTTTAAAATACAAAAAAATGTTTAATAACCCAAAATTTAAGCCAAATTTTCTAAGCTCTTTCCAAAATTTCCTTGCGTTTTTGCCAATCAGGCATATAAAGCGCTAGATAGTCATAAAATTTCTTTGAGTGATTTGGATACAGTAGGTGAGCAAGCTCGTGAAATACGACGTACTCGATGCATGCTTTTGGCTTTTTGATAAGCTCTATATTCAAATTTATATATGATTTATAGGGATTGCAACTCCCCCATCTTGTTTTCATCTGCCTTATTTTTACGCTTTTGATATCTTGTTTTACTATTTTGTTAAATTCTTGCAAGATATTAAAAAAATATAACATCGCCTTTTCATAGTACCACTCATAAACCAAATTTTCTTTTCGTTTTATATCGCTTTCATCTTTTACAAATAGCTCAAGATAGCCACATTGAAGCTTTACACGCTCCTCTTTAGACTGCACGACTTTAAGCCGGTAGCTTCGCCCAAGATATTTAAAGTCTTCGCCACTTACGTATTCTTTTTTGGGCGTCTTAAATGAGGCAAAAAACGCACGCTTTTGCACTATCCATTTAGCTCTTTTTTTTATGATAAATTTTATATGCTCATCGCTTGCGGCTTTTGGCGCAGTTAGGATTGCTTCGCCATTTGGTCTAACTTTTAAGGTGATATTTTTCACCTCTTTTTTGATGATTTTTACCTCATTTAACATAAAAGCTTATCTCTATTCCACGGATAGTTTGGTAAATTTTTTCCTTCTCATCGATAGAAACGCCGTATTCGTCCTCGACATCCCAAAGGGCATCCTCCATAGCGCTTGTTATCTCATTTTCTACATCTTTATTTTTGTGCCATTCTGGTTTTTTGGAGGCCTCTTTGTAAATTTCATAAAATTTCACGCTCAAATTTTTAGCAACCACCTCAACATCCACAAGCTCCACATCTGCCAAAATGTCAAGCAAATTATCATAAATAGCAAATAAAATTTTCTTACCATTAAATTCTTTTGGATACCTGTCTTCATTTGGCTTTAAAGCACCAGTTATTAGGTCTTTTAGTAGTTTTGCTTTGGCAAGTTTTTCTTCCTCACTTAGCCTTTTTGCTTTATACTCGTCGATGATGTCTTGTATCTGCTGCGCTATTGATTTATAAAACGCTGGGTTTGAGTCCATTTTCTCTTTTACCACCGCGCTTACTGCGCTGATGATCGTGTCAGCCTTTGCATTTTTACCCTCAACCCTTTGCACCTCATCGTCAAATTCCGTCTCAAAGATATTTACAAGCCTTGTAAGCTCATTGATCCCTTGTGCATTTACGTAAGTATCAAGCAGCTTTTGCATCTGCGCTTCGTATTTGCCAAAGTCGCAAGCCTCGTGATATCTTAGCTGCACAGCCTTTCTTAGCTCGTTATAAAATTTAACCCTCTGCTTATAAGCTTTGATCTCCTCTTCGCTTAATATGTCATAAATTTTCTCACTTGAAAGCGCTAGTTTAAACGCCCTTGCAAACTGTGATAGCCACTCTTTAAAGTCATCTCGTTTTTGCACGTCCTCTAAAACCGCCACGTAGCTTTCTAGATCATCTTTAAATTTCACGCTGCTAAAAAGATCATCCAGATGAGTATAGTAAGTCTTAGCCTTTATTATCTCGCTTTTTACGTCTATCACGGCTCCAGTTATATCTTCTGGGTCAAAGCCACTTAGCGAAGCATAGCTAGTAAGCGCCTCATCAAGCTCACCTAAAAGCCCTCTATAATCAATAATATAGCCATAATCTTTCCCATCATAAAGCCTATTTACTCTAGCTATGGCTTGGAGCAAATTATGCTCTTTTAGCTGTTTATCTATATAAAGCGTGCTTGCTCTTGGTGCGTCAAAGCCAGTTAAAAGCTTATCCACAACAATAAGCAAGTCTATCTCGTCACCATAAATAAATTCATCCTTCACATGTTTTAGATACGCTTCCTCGCTACCGTAGTCCTTTATAGTCTCTTGCCACGCCTTTGCGACATACTCTTTATGCCCGCCCTCAAGCTCCTCGTGCTCGTTGCTTGATATCACATAAGCACTTTTTATCTCTCCAAATTCTTCAAATATCTGATGATATTTTATAGCGTCATATTTTCTTTGCGTTGCTAGCATCGCCTTAAAGCCACTTTTTTTCAAAGTCTTTTTGATGTGCTCATTTATATCCACAGCTATTAGCTCCAGCCTTTGCTCGCTTGATGCCACACGCTCAAACCTCGCCCACTTTTGCTGCAAGTCCCTTTTAGCTTCATCGCCAAGCTCTCTTGATATGAGGTCAAATTTCCTAGTTAGCCCCTCAGGGTCTAGCACCTCTTGACCCACATATCGCCCCTCGTAGAGTAGCGGCAACACGGCTCCGTCTTTTACCGCATCATCTATCGTATATCTATGAATTTCTCCGCCAAATTTAGCAAAGCTGTTTTTCTCGCGCTTTAAAAGCGGCGTGCCAGTAAATCCTATATAACAAGCAAGAGGCAACGCCTTTTTCATAGCCTTATGCAGATCGCCGCCTTGCGTGCGGTGGCTCTCATCCACTAGCACAAATATATCGCCATCTCTTATCACTACCTTTTGATTTTTCACCTTTTCAAATTTATGCACAAGCGTAGTTATCACACTAATGCCACTTTGTAGCTTTTCTATCAGATCGCTTCCGCTACTTGCTCGCCCTGCTTTTACGTCCGTGTTTTCAAAGGTCTCATGTATCTGCCCGTCTAGATCTATCCTATCAGTTACTACGATGATCTTTGAGTTTATATAAATTTGCTTTAAAAGCTTTGTTAGCATCACCATAGTAAGCGACTTGCCGCTTCCTTGCGTGTGCCAGATGAGTCCGCCCGCTCTTACGCCGTCCTTTACCATTGATACTCTCTTTAGCGTCTCTTCGATAGCGAAAAACTGCTGATAGCGGCAAACCTTTTTCATTTTCTTATCAAACACTATATAGTGCCTAACTAGCCTTAGCAGCCTATCTTTAGATAGTAGAGCAAAGAGCGTCATATCAAGCGCACTTATCTCTCTATCATTTATCAAGCTCTTTAAGCTCTCTTTTGCTTTTGCTTCGTCCTGCTCTTTCCACACACTATAAAATTTAAACGGCGTTCCAGTAGTGCCGTATCTTGCTCCACTGCCATTTGCCGCGATAGTTAGCTGGATGTATTTAAAAAGGTGCGCTATCTCATCTTTACCCTGCTCTTTTTCTAGCTGCTTTATGCCGTTTTTAAAGCTCACGCTTGATTTTTTAAGCTCGATTACAACTATTGGTATGCCGTTTATAAAAAGCACAAGATCAGGCCTTCTGTGTTTTTGTGCGTCGCTCTGGCTTACTCTACTTACTTCAAATTCTTCAGTCACATAAAAGTCGTTGTTTTGCAAATTTTCAAAGTCTATAAATTTAAAAGAGAAGCTCCTCTTCGTCCCATCTTCTAAATTTTCTTCTAAACTGGTGCCAAGCAAGAGTAAATTCGTGATCCTTTCATTTGCGACCATTAGCCCTTCGTTTAAAGATACCCCAGCTAGCTCATCGACCGCTTTTAAAACGTTACTTTGGCTAAATTTATATCGCTTGCCCTTATACTCGTAGCCATTTATCTCGCCAAGCTTTTTGGTTAAAATTTCCCTAAACAAAACCTCGCTTGTTTTACCGCCGCGAAGCTTTAAATTTTCCTCCCTGCTTATAAATTTATAGCCCAAGCTTTGAAGCAAATTTATGCTGTTTTGCTGGATCTTATTTTCTGAAGTATCTGGGGTCATTTGGTATCCTTATTTGGCTAACTTCTCTTTAAAGATTTTTTTACGATTTCATTATTATCGTATTTATTAGTATTGCTAATATCATTCAATAAAAACCTCAATGCCTCTTTAGTCTCTTCATCTATCTCATCTTTTTTAAAACGTATAACAGAGAAAAAATCATCATCTAACTTATCAAAATTCTTCTCCAGTAAATCCGCAGTATGCTCATTTTTATTTTGATTTAATTTCGCTATTTTAGCTGTTCCAATATAATTTCCATTATTCCATATATAAAACGAGGTTTGATATCCGTGGTCATCCCATGAATATTTTTTTAAATATATTTTATTTGTTTTGTTAGTATCTTCTAATTTAAATCCTTCCGTTTTAAGAACACTTAAATAATATTGTTTATCCCTTGCTTGATTATTGGATTTTTGTATGTTTATTTCTACAGTATTTTGCTTATTATATATTTGCAATTTTCCATTTTTTAAATTTAAACTAATTCTATCTATCGTAGATTTTATAATAGCATCTATCTCCGATCCATCAGTATAGTCAGCTTTGGCAATATAATTAACTCTATTTTGCTCCAAAAGTGTTTTGGCAGTCTCTTTATTTTCATCATAAACAGCAATTGAAGTTCCACCATTAGTTTTTAGTAACTTCATAGCTGGAACATCAGTTTCTCCATCACCTATATATATCATGTTCTCAAATAAAATACGTCTTTCATTCTCTGGTATATATTTATTAATTAGTTTATTGTCCCAAGCGTTAAGAATTCCTTTGCTTATCCTGTATAAATATTGAGTTTTTGTCGTATAGTTAATTGCCAAAGCTGGCCAAGTCGGTTTGCCGTATTCATCATACATAAATGATGACGCATAAATATTTTTAAATTTATTCGCTATAGTAGTTCCATCGATCATTTCTTTAGTACCTGATGATACTATATAATGCTCAATCGATATCCCCTTTTGTGCAGCATAATCATTAATCCTTTCAAAAAACTCTTCCACGCCGTTAAAGTATTTAACAGTTTTACCGTGTTTGCTAAGCTCCTCTCTTGTAATTTTTGCACCAGCACCATATGCTTTTGTCACAATCAAATACATATACGACAATATCTCATCCATATTGTTTTCTTCAGATAATTCTTTTACTTTATTCCAGAAATCTTCTTTTTTTATACCCAGTGTTGTTGGTATAAAAGAATTTTCTTGTATATTGCCTCTTGCCAGTGTTCCGTCAAAATCATATGCGATTGCCATTATTACATTGCTTTTTTCACATAACATGTTCTTGTTTCTCCTATTAGTAGTTTTTGCATCAAGCCTTGTTTTTGCTTTTTTAAATTTTCTAGCTTTAAATTTAGTAAATTTATCTCATCATCACAAGCCATTAAAACTTCTGCGATTTTTTGTTGTTCGTTTAAATTTGGAAGCTTTATTTTAAACCTTAAAAAATCCTCTGGACTAACTGCCATTCTTTCATACACGGTCCCCTCTTCAAATTTTCTAACTTTTTGTATAAAATCATTTTGAGTTAGATAAAATCCAGCAAAATCGTTATCAAGCTCATTGCAACATTCAAATGTTACATATATGGGTGAAAAGATGCCATCGCCATAAATATTTTTGCAAATTACACCAAATTTTAAATTTGCTGGATTGTAGCAAATATCGTTTAATCTTGTTATTTTATACTGCTTATTATCATCTTTTACTAAAAAATCCCTATCATATCTTTCACTCTTTGGAACAACTCCGTCTTTTGTTAAAGATACATGCTCCATATCAAAACCTTTGTTTTGATATGCTTTACGCTCTTTTAGAATTTTACCAAGCTTTGTCTCTTGCCACTCGTCTTTGAACTCGGGAAAGCGGATTTTAGCTGTGAGTAAATTTTGCATAATGGCTTTTTTAAACTGCTTTTTGCTTTCTATCAAATTTATAGTTAAATTTATAGCCTCATCCCAAGTAGATAAAATTTTCGCTATCTTTTTTTGCTCTAGTTCAGGCGGTATAAAAAACGGCATCTCTGACATATATTCCCAGTCTGCGCGCGGCATTTTCGTACCAGACGTTTTATTAGCGATTTGGTTAAATTTATCCGACTGCACTAGATAAAATAAAAAATCGTTCGTAACCTTTTTACCTTGTAAAACCCAAATTTCAGATGAGCAAACGCCATCAAATTTAGCTTGACAAAATTTTTGCAGATACGGGCGAAGTTTTCCGTATAAAATTTGTCCTTTTTTAAATTCGTTTTTTATACTTTTTTGTTCACCAGAGCTTATAAAACCTAAAATTTGACCTGTTTTTTGAGATAAATGTTCAAGCTCAATGCATTTTTTGACCTCGTTGCTTTTGGTCGGATCAAATTTAGACGACGATATTTTACAAATTTCGCCTAGCTCGCATTTACTCCATCCGCTTGGTAAATTTTTAAATTCGCTCATAGCCCAAGCTCCGCAAGATACTCGCTCATCTTGCTTTGAACGCTTTTTAGCTCGGCTTCAAGGCGTGAAATCTCAGCCTTTGTAGCCTCGATATCCACAAGCTCTTCTTCTTCAAAAGTATCGACGTAGCGAGGGATGTTTAGGTTATAGTCGTTCTCTTTTATCTCGCTAAGGCTTGCTAGGTGGGAGTATTTTTCTATCTCGCTTCTGTTTTTGTAGGCAGTGACTATCTTTTTGATATTTTGCTCGGTTAGCGTGTTTTGGTTTTTACCTTTTTCAAATTCTTTGCTAGCGTCGATAAATAGCACATCTTCGTTTGCGCGGTTTTTCTTAAAAATGAGTATGCAAGCAGGGATACTCGTGCCGTAAAATAAATTTGCCGGTAGTCCGATGACGGCGTCAAGCAAATTTTCTTCGATCAGCTTTTGGCGGATCTTGCCCTCATTTGCCCCGCGAAATAGCACTCCATGCGGAAGCACGACACCCATTTTACCGTTATTGTTTAGACTTTTTATCATGTGCACGACAAATGCGTAGTCGCCCTTGCTCTTTGGCGGCAAAGCATAACTGCCAAATCTCATAAAAGGATCGTTCCCAGCAAAATCAGCCCCCCATTTATCGAGGCTAAAAGGGGGATTTGCCACGACTATATCAAAGGTCTTTATAAGGTTATCTTGTAGATGAAGCGGGTTTCTGATCGTATCGCCCCACTCGATGACGGCGTCGTTTATCTCGTGCAAGAACATATTCATCTTGCAAAGCGCATGAGTTTGGCCGTTTTTCTCTTGTCCGTAAAGGCGGAAATTTTTGCTACCGACCTCTTTTGAAGCCTTGATAAGAAGCGAACCAGAACCGCAAGTAGGATCATAGATCATATCGCCATCTTTTGGCTCAACTAGCTTTGCAAGAAGCGTCGAAACCTCGCTCGGCGTATAAAACTCTCCGCCTTTTTTGCCTGCGTCGCTCGCAAAATGAGCTATAAGATACTCGTATGCGTTGCCTATTATGTCGTTGCCCTCAAGCATAGAGGGGCGAAGATCTAGCCTAGCGTCGCTAAAATCCTCAAGCAAATTTTGCAAGATGGCGTTTCTCTCTTTCGTGTCGCCGAGCTTGTTTTTGTTATTAAAGTCGATGCTTCTAAAGATGCCCTCAAGCTTGTCTTTGTTGTCTTCTTCGATCTTTTCTAGAGTTTTGTTTATTATCTCGCCTAAATTTACGGCTTCTTTGTGCGCCAAAAGATACTCAAAGGTGCAACTCTCATCAAGCTTAAATTTCTCTTTCTTTAGCTTTGCTTCGATCCTCTCGCTCTTGTCGCCGTATTCGGCTTTAAGCAACTCAAGTTTTTCCTTATAAAAATCAGATAGATACTTAACAAAAAGCATCGTTAAAACATAGTCTTTATAGTCGCTTCCGTCCATCGTGCCGCGAAATGTGTCGCAAGCCTTCCAAACGACGTTATTTATGATCTCTTGTGTGGTCTTTTGCATCTTAGTTCTCCTCTTTTATTAAATTTTCAAATATTCTTTTGTGATATTTTTGCTTTTGGACTGCTAGATTCTGCAAAATTTCGCTCTCCTCGCGAGCTAAATTTAGGTATTTTACTATCTTGTTTTGGGTTTGCAAATTTATGGCAGGTATTTTTATGTTATTTAAGCTTGCAACGCCTATCATCGCTATTGTAGTGCCTGAAACATCTGGCGCAAGGGCTCTTTTAACGGCGCTGCTGTTTAGATAATGCGCCACAAAATGCGGATCAAATATGTCGCTTTTAACCCTTATGCGAACCATCAAAGACGAATAGATAAGATCATCATACTCCTTGTCTATATAAACGGCGAAATTTGGCTCTCTAAGCCGCAACAAAATATCACCACGGCTTACTTTATACTCCTCGCTTATTTGCTCATTTGATATAAACTCATCGGCAAATGTGTCATCAAAGAGTGCATTTTCGTTAAAGGACTTTAGCGAGACTACTTTATAGCGAAATTTCTCATCTACGTTTTTGTCCGCCTTTTTGCGGTTTAAAACTAGACCGGTTTTTATATCAGATATGTCGCTTATTTTTATCATTTTAAGATGCTCCTTTCTGTATTATTTTAAAAATAATACTAATGCTTTTATGAGCGAAGTATAACAAAAAAAGTAAAAACTAGCAATATATTTTTATATTATTTACAAAATAATACATCAAATTGACGACTAAAATCTTACTTATTTTTTAGACATTAAATTTACAATATAATTTTTTATCTTATTAAAATTATCTCGCTTTTTAAAACTACTTTTGGTTATAATTACACCAAATTTGGTCGCAGTTGCGATTTACATTTGCATAAATTTATCTTCAACTACCATTTTGCAAATTTCAAAAGTCAAATTTCACAAGTTTCGCGTGCCGAAAATATCAAATTTACATTTCTTAAATCCCAAAAGGAGATTTCATGGAATTAAAACAAACCGGTATATCACGCCGTGGCTTTTTAAAAGGTGCTTTAGCCACAGCTGCTGCTGCCACTCCGCAAACAATGCTAGCTGGCTTTACGCCATTTAAGTCTGACTCGCTTCAGGTTTGGTCGTGTGGAGGCCTATCTGAAGCATTTAACGAGCTAAATGCCATTTACGAGTCAAGAACAGGACACAACATCCAATACACTGGCGCCTTTGCTGGTGCTCTTGGTAAGTCGCTTTTAGCACTTCAAAGCACGACCGAGCTCTTTGGAGCAAGGGTTTTAGACCTTTCTAAAAAACTTCGTAAAGCTGGACTTAGCCTCCACTTTAGGCCGCTATGCTTTACTGACTACGTCCTAGTCGTGCCAAAAGGAAACCCTGCTGGTATTCGCGACTTAAAAGACCTTGCAGAGCCAGGAGTTAGAGTGATGCTGCCTCTTAGATCATCGCCCCCTGGCAGTGGCCCAGTCAAAGGGATATTAAAAAACTCAAACCTCACTGATGCGGTGATGAAAAACATGGTCGCAAACGGATCATGCGTCATAAATATGATGTGCGAGCTAGTTGATGGCAAGGGCGATGCCTCGATCATCGAAAAGCGCCTAACAACGCACAATAGGTTTAAAGATAAGATCGAGTATATGCCCATCGATGAAAAGCTCATCCCGCCTGGACCGCTCACTTTTACGCTAAATATAATGAAATATGCAAAAGATAAAAGGCTCGCAAATGACTTTGCAGACTTTGTTTGCGGCACCGAAGGGCAAGAAATTTTTGAAAAACATGGCTTTACCTCCATTTATTCAGCGCGTGGGCTAGAGCTTATAGAAAGGTTTGGTGTAAAAGATGTGTAGTAGCTGTAATAGCGCATGCTCTAATAGCAGTGCATGCGGCAATGTAAATTTAAAAAAGAAAAGCAAAAACTCTCCCACAACAAAGATAAGACGCCTAGTGCAGCTCATCTTTATAGCAGGCATCGGACAATGGGCGTATTATGGCATTTTTAGATGCCCCTTTGTAGTGCCATTTGTAAATTGCCAAAACTGCCCTATTATCACCTGTTGGGGGCGGATCACGTCGCTGTTTTTTGGATTTTGGCTATTTATCCCAGCGCTTGTCATCCTCTTTGGTAGAGCATTTTGTGGCTGGGTCTGTCCAGCAGGCTTTGTCAATCAAATGCTTGGTAAATTTGCCTTTTTCAAGCTAAAAATTCGCAGCAAAAAGCTAATAATCGCTCAAATAGGCATGCTAATTGCCATAGCAATCAGCCTTTGGGTCTATTTCGTCTGGGGCAATCCTCGCATGATGATACCTATAAGAACGAGCGACGAGTACCTAACTGCCGTCACTTTGTCACTTCGCTTTGGCGAATGGGAGTGGGTCACTCGCACAGTGATCATCATCTCAGTTATGCTAGCCTCGCTAATTGTAGCTAACCTTTGGTGTCGTTTCGTCTGTCCATCAGGCGGCGTGCTTGAAATTTTGCGTAGATTTTCGATATTTCGTGTCTATAAAACAAGTGCTTGTGACGACTGCGACGCATGCTTGCGCAAATGCGAGATGGGGACAAGACCTGATGAGATGAACTGCACAAACTGCGGTGACTGCCTCAATGTCTGCCATGCAAATGCCATTAAATTTGGAAGGAAAAAGAACTAATGATTTTTCGCACTAAGGCTGATCTAGACAGCCACCCATGCTTTAACAAAAAGGCCTCCGCTAACTACGGACGCGTGCATCTGCCAGTAGCACCTCACTGCAACATCCAGTGCAACTTCTGCAACCGCATATATGACTGCGCTAATGAAAACCGTCCTGGCGTAACAGCAAAGGTGCAAACTCCAGATGAATCAGTGAAATTTTTAGAAAAGCTCTTTAAATTTAGACAAGACATCTCAGTCATCGGCATCGCTGGACCTGGCGATCCGATGTGTGACGCTGATAAGACGCTAGCGACCTTTGAAAAGTGTAAGTCCCACTTCCCAAATACCCTGCTATGCCTATCAACTAATGGACTAGCGCTGCCTGAACACGTTGATGAGATCGTGCGTCTTGGCGTGAGCCACGTGACAGTGACTGTTAATGCCGTGACGCCAGATGTTGGCTCGAAGGTCTATTCGTGGGTGAGATATGAGGGTAAAAACTACTACGGCGAAGAGGCTGCTAGGATACTGCTAGCGCGCCAGGACGAGGGCATCCGTAAGCTAAAAGAGGCTGGTATGCCAGTAAAGATAAACACCGTCGTCATCCCTGGGGTCAATATGGACCATATCCAAAGCATCTCAGCAAAGGCAAAGCAGTGGGGAGCTGACATAATGAACTGCATGGCGATGATACCGGTGCATGATACGCCTTTTGAAAATTTAAAATCCCCTTCAACCGATGAGATCCACCGCATCCGCAGATCAATAGGTAGTGACATAAATCAAATGTCGCATTGCAGTAGATGTCGCGCTGATGCATGCGGCAAACTTGGCGAAAGATAGCGATAAAAGGCACTGAATTTAGTGCCTTTTGCATTTTTGGTTTTTGGTTTTACTTGTGGCTCTCGGCTAAATTTTGTAAATTTTGTTAGATATCAAAGTTATAAAAGGCATAAAAAGGTGCTGTTTATTAGTAGCTAGAATGAGTTTTGCTCAAAATCAAAGTGGCTAAAATTCTTTACATTGCTTTGCAAAACATCTTTTTACAAACCCTTTTAAAAGCCATTTAAATGGGCTTTAAATCATACGTCTTAGTACTTTACTTACTATACAGACCTCAACCGCTACTATCTTCATCTATCTCGTAACTTTGATAGTCTTTGTTGATGCTTATGATATGAGCATGCCCTAAGAGCTCTTTTTGGGGCAACTTAACCATGAAATTTCTGCAAAAGTTTATGACTTTAACTTTGTTTTAAAAATATAGACGCCGTTTTATGCGGCGTTTAAATTTATACTCGTATTTATTTGCTATTTCATAAATTTTGTCTTAGCAAACTGCCTAAATTTTCACTTCTTTTAAATTTACAAGCTCAAATTCTGCCCAAAATTCGCATCCAGCTCCAGCTTCGCTTTTTACTCCAAGCTTTGCGCCGTGAATTTTAGCGATGTTTGCAGCAATAGCTAGGCCAAGACCGCTGCCTGTGTTTAGGCTTTTGTTTCTTGAGCTATCGGCTTGATAAAATTTATTCCAGATTAGCTCGCTATCTTTTTTAGAGATGCCCATGCCATCGTCTTTTACAGACAAAAGTGCGTGCGTTTTTGTGAGGGTTAAATTTAGCTCAATCTTAGCTTCTGCAAATTTTAGTGCATTGCTTAAAAAGTTATCCACCAGCCTTGAGATCATCAGCTCATTGCCAAGTATTTGGGCATCTGGTGCTACAACGCAGCTAAATTTTAGCCCCTTTGCGCTTGCTAGCTTTTTATAGTCGGTAGCTAAATTTTGCAAGATAGAGCTTAAATTTATATATTTTAGCTCCAAATTTCTGCCAGCTTCCAGTCTTGAAAGCTCTAAAATTTGATCTATCAGCGAGGTTATCTTTCTTGACTGCTTAGAGATGACCTCCAGCGACTCCTTGGCCTCGTCCAAATTTTGCGCATAGTTCGCAGCGTAGTCGCTCTCAGCCATGATGACAGATAGTGGCGTTCGTAGCTCGTGCGAGATGTCTGAGGTAAGCTGTTTTTCGCTTTGATAGACCTTTTCAAGCGAGTCAAGCATCTGGTTAAAAACGCTTGCAAGCGCGTGCAGCTCGTCTTTGCCAGTAGGTAGGTCGATACGCTTTGAAAAGTCCCGGCTGCTGCCTATCTCAAGGGCAGTCTTTGACATCGTAGTGACTGGTTTCATCGCGTTTTTTATCGTTTTGTAGCCGCCGTAAAGCACAAAAATAAACAAAACTGGCACAAAAACGCCCAGCGCTAGTAAAAATAGCCCCTCTTTTTTAAAAAATTTCTCCGCATTTATCACACCTCTGACCCAGACACCTTTGCCTCTAGCTGCGATATCGTAGTAGTAAAAGCGGTTTTCGCCGTTTTCAAAAAGGCGCACTGCACCGCTGTTCATCTTAAGTGAAATTTGAAAGTGTTTTGGCGATAGACCGCCGATCACATCGCCTTTTGCGTTATATTTTATAAAAAATATCCCATCATCGTATGGCTCAAATTCATCCATATCATTGGCGATTTTGGTGACTGATTTGGCTAGCTTTTTTTGGCTCACGTCCTCAAAAACCTCATCCGCCACGACCGCCGAGATAGCAATGAGAGCCGCCACGATAACGATGATAAAAAACGAGTACCAGAGTGTTACGCGCGCCGTTATCGGGATGTTTGCAAGCGCTTGCTTAATCCTTAACAACATAGCCAAGCCCTCTTTTAGTCTGGATCACCTCGCACTCGCCAAGCTTTTTTCTTATGTTTTTTATAAGCACGTCGATGACGTTTGAGCCGCCCGTGTAGTCAAAGTCCCAGACGTGCTCTTTGATCTGGTTGCGAGTTAAAATTCTGCCCTTGTTCAGCATCAAAAACTCTAAAATTTCATACTCTTTGCCAGTTAGTTCGACCTGCTCGCCGCTAAATTCGACTGACTTTTTAGAAAGGTCGATCTTTAGCTCGCCTGCGCAAATTTCACTAGCCATGTTGCCGCTGTTTCGGCGAATGAGCGTGCGCACCCTGGCTAGCAGCTCCTTAAAGTCAAATGGCTTGACCAAGTAGTCATCCGCACCCGCGTCAAGCCCCTTCACAACGTCGTCCACATCGTCTTTTGCCGTTAGTATTAGCACAGGGGTCGCTAGCTTTGCGGTGCGCAATCTTTGCAAAAATGTAAGTCCGTCCATCACCGGCATCATAAGATCAAGCACGATGAGATCGTAGTGCGCTACGGCGGTAAAGTCCATCGCCTCCTCGCCGTTAAACGCGCTATCGACGCTATATCCATTTTTCTTTAGGTGCCTTGTAATGACGTTATTTAGGTCTATTTCGTCCTCGACGACTAAAATTTTCATCCCTGCCTTACCTGCCTCACTTGGTTTTGCCAGCTATTTTATCAAATTTGACTTTTTATCTTTAGATTTAAAATTTCGCCATTTGCTGCGCCTATCTTAAAATTATATAAAAAGCCGTTAAATTTAGCCCTTGCATCATAAAAATACTCCGCTCCAAGCGTGCCAAAGCTTTGTTTTTTCGCTAGATAAATCGGCTCAAATTCCACCTCTTCTGGCTTTGTTTTTAGGCGCTCTAGGATAAGCTCTTTAACTCTTTCTGGTAAGATGTGAGCTAGCCCTACAAATTTGGCCTGCTCTTCATTTATCTTTGATAGCTCCGCCCTTTGCGCCTCGTCTTTTAGGTGGTTTGAAGCGTTTGATAGCCACACTCCAGCCTTGCCTGCGTAGATGAGCGTACCCGCTACACCTTGAAGCGAAAGCTCAAGCGCATTTTTAAAGAATTTTTGAGCTTTGCATTTCGGAGCTGTTTGGCTTAAATTTTTATCTAAATTTTCAGGGCTTTGCTCGCTCTTTCTTAAATTTTCGCAACTATTTTTATTAGCACCAGCCTCGGCATTTTTACTTAAATTTTCTCTCGCACTTTGGCTAAAATTTTCATTCAAATTTCTCTCTAAGACTTGCTTGCTAACTTTCTCGTTTAAATTTTGATCTAAATTTTCACTCATCTTTTTTCACCTTTATAAAATTTAACACCCAAAAAGGGCGCTAGATCACTTTGTATAGTTGCCCATTATCTCGCCAGTTTGAGCGTTTATGATCACTTTTTTCTCACTCCTGTCGCGCTTAAGCTCTACTTTGTATATCCAAGCACCATTTTTATTATCAAGCTCTGCCTCATCAAGGCTCCAGCCAGCCTCAAGTGCTTGAGCTTTGGCCACAGCCTCATCGATGCTAAGAGCAAATTTTGAAAAATCTACTGCTTCGATCGGCAAGATATGTTTTTTATTTTTATTATCTACTTTAACGATCTGACCGCTGTTAGCATCGATCTTGATCTCTTGTTTTACCCCATCTTTAAATGACTCTATCTTGTAAAAAGTCACGCCCTTTTTGACGTTCATCTCGATATCTTTGACGCTTGAGCCTGGGAAATTTTTCTCAGCTATATTTAAAGCATCCTTTGATGTGATAGCTGCTTGCAAGCCTGTTACCCCTAAAACTGCTGCTAAAACTGCTGTGCCTAATATCTTTTTCATTTTTGATCCTTTTATTTTTGATTTCCAACCTTCGTTTGGATGAGCGCATTATAAAAGCCTTAAATGAAGCTAGAATGAATAAAGGAAATTTATTTTAACTTCGTCCAAAGATGAATATCTAATCGCATTTTGATTACGAATCAGAACGATATACTTTGAAACAATAAATAAATCTGAAGGGAAATAAAGGGGAAAAATACAAAAATAAGAAAACTTAAAGTTCTTGAAACATCGTTAAAATCAGGGTTCTAAAATGATTTTTGAAGATAAATGGCTCCGGATGCTGGGTTCAAAAATATATAATTCTTAAATACTCCAAAATAGTCTATAAATCCCTAAAATACGCCATTTAATAGCTTAAGCATATTCTAAGTTACACTAAAATATCATACATTTTTACAAATTCCGGGAACAAATAGGGAACAAATTTAGGGGGGGTATTATGGCAGGAAAGCTTAAAAATTACAACTCTGCTTTTGGAGTCAATAAATATCCGGGAATTTTCTTTAATAATCTAGCTAGCGGCGACGTGGTTTTTTATATGAGAGTTACGCTTGAAGGCAAAAAGGCCAACGTAAAAATCGGATCAAAATCCGAAGGCGTAAATATAACCTACGCATATAATAAAAAGAAAGAATTCGACGCCAAGCAAAGAAACGGCGAATTGCCAGATAGCATAACCAAGAAAATAATAGCCAAGAACAACAAAAACTCGCTTAAATTTGATGAGATCGCAGACGCATTTTTCGGATTTAAGCTAGAAAAAGAACCCGATAACGCCGTCAATATAAAAGAGCAAAGACGAGATTACGAAATTTACCATAAGGATAAGTTAGGCGGTCTAGCCACGACGCAGATAACACCCGAGATGATAAATGAGCATCATAAAGATATTTCTCAGATAATCTCACCTAAAACCAAACGAAAGCTGTCGCAATCCAGGATAAACGCTATAATGGGTATAGTTAGGACGATTTTTAATCACGCTATAAAAAATGACCTTATCGATCATATTAGCCCATACAAGATAGAACTAAAAAAGCCGAGCAACAAGCGAGAGAGATTTTTGGAGCTTATCGAGATAGAGCTTTTACGCAAAGAAGTAGCGGGCAAAGAAGACTTTGCCCTAGAGCTGTTCGTTGAGCTTGCGCTTTGTACGGGAGCTAGATTAGAAGGAATTTTAAATATCAAGAAAAAGGATTTAGCGTTATCTACCAAGTCGGTCACCATAAGCGATTTTAAAATAAAGAGCACGTATACAGGGTTTTTAAGCAAAAGGGCGTTAGAAATGATAAATCAAATTTATACCGCCCTATCCCCGAACGATTTTTTAGTAAATAAGCCAAAAGCTACTATTCAAAACGTTTTACAGCCGTTACTAAACAAGCTTTTTAATCAGAATTTAGATATAAGCGACGCAACCAATAGAGTAGTCATTCACACCCTTAGGCATACGTTCGCTTCGCATCTTGCTATAAAGGGCACTCCGATACTAACGATAAAAAAGCTAATGAATCACTCTGATATCAACCATACCTTAAGATACGCTAAACTAATGCCAGATAGCGGAAGGGAGATGGTGGAGAGGTTGTATGAATAATTTTATGTCAAGTTGTTTATTCAGCAATAAGTATATAAAACAAACCGCAATTTATATCATATATGGTATACGGCTTAGTTATAGAGAAGGATTGCAATGCGGAGCGTAAAATTTGCAAACGAAGCCATAAAAGACGAGTTCCTAGGATTACCCGTAGAACTTAGACAACGAAGCCATAAAATGTTCGAGCTCTTAGAGGCTAGGGGGTAATACCTTAGGGGAGCCGTACACCAAAAGCCTAAATGACGGACTATTTGAGATACGTATAAAGTCGGATGAAGGTATAGCTAAAAGCATATATTGTTATGAAATCGGCAAAAGGATAATAATTCTGCTAACTTTTGTCAAAAAAACGCAAAAAACGCCAAAAAGCATACTAAATTTGGCGGAACAAAGATTAAGGGAGTTTAAAGATGGGAACCGTTAATTTTAGAGAAGTTTTAAAAGAAGAGCTAAAAAATCCGGAATTTAAAGCGCAATACGATACGTTAGAGGACGAATATAAAGCCATAGAAGCTTTAATAGACGCCAGAAGCGAAGCCGGGCTAACTCAAAGCGAGGTAGCTAAAAGGATGGGCATAACCCAATCAGCCGTAGCTAGGATAGAAAGCGGAGCGTATAATATCAAGTATAAAACATTCTTTAACTACATAAAAGCTTGCGGTAAAAGAGTGGCGATAGTTTGAGTGAGATTAATTATCTAGCAAATACTCAAGTCAATACAGAAGAAAATATTAAGCTTTGTTGATTATCAAATCGGGGCTTTTTTGCAAATACGACTGTTAGTAATTTGGAAAAAATAAGATCGTTATGGTATAAATATATTTTTAACACGATAAAATCGAGATTTTTAATACGTCTACAAAAATAAATACGGCTATATTATAACGATGCTTGTTTTATTAAATAATCTTAATCCCACACAAAAATACTCTTCTTTTTGATTTTTATTTCTTGCTCAAAAAACAATCTCTACTTTAATCTTTATTTATGCTATATAAAAACCAACAAAATCTCAATTTTTAAAATTTGTGCTAAAATACCAAATAAAAAAACAAAAGTAAATTTCCATATAAACCAAAATTTACTTTAACTTAATAAAAAATAACAGTTTCTAATTCCATCGTACAGTTTTAGAACTTAATATCATTTATCAAAACATCAAGAATAAATAACCTCTACATAGGACAATATGTTAATACTTACTTAGCAAACTCAAATGAGTTTGCTGTAAGGTCTTGGCAGACGGCCGATATTTTTCTTTGTCTAGGCAAAAGAAAAATATAAAAACTTAGACGAAACTTTATCGCTCGAAAATGATTTTTCATCGGCAAAATGTCTAAGTTTTCATATAAAAAGCCCTTAATGAATATAATTAAGGGCTTTTTATATACGGTCGGCGTGTTTGAGTCATGCACGGGCTATATAACAGTAAAATACGGCTTGACAAAATTAGTTTTTTGACTCGACTCTATAATATAAATTTCCTTCTCGGTCTTACGTCAGGCCGCAAATTATATTTATGATTTTCCAAGATTTAACCTACATATGCGGCAAGTTATGTGCGATCTCGTTCTAGCCTTATGCTATTTTTTATTATTCCTTCATTTCTTATGCAAATAATAGATAATGATAAAATCGTGGTCAAAAATATCTTAAGATATATGCTAGATTCGCATATATAAATCATCATCGGATACCGATAAAAACGCGCTAAAATACGTTTAAGTTTTTGCTTGATTTAAGCAAGATTTCACTACAATCAAATCCTAAATTTAGATTTTCAAGCTATCATTTCGCAAAAATTAAGGAAAATCATGCAACCTATTTTTACGACCCAAATCACCAAATTTAAAGGCGCGCAAAAAAGCGCCGTTGATGATATTTTGGTGCGCGAGATCAAGCTTGAGATCTACATAAACGGCAAGCGTTTCGGCGCGGTGATGGCAACTCCGACCGATCAGGAGGCACTAGCTGCAGGCTATCTCATCAGCGAAAATTTGATCGCAAGCCCTGAGGATATCGAGAGTATAGAGCTTTCAGGCGACGCTTTAAGCGTGCGGGTAAAGGCTAAAATCAACGAAAAGCGCCTCGAGCAGTTTGACGAGGAAAAGGTGATAATCAGCGGCTGCGGACGTAGCTCGACGGCAAATATCGATCCCGAGGCTATGGCGGCGCGCTCGATAAAGGGCGAGGTTAAATTTCACAAAGACGAAATTTTGCGCCAGATGGGGCAGTTTTACACGCAGTGCGAGCTATACGAGATGACGGGCTGCGTGCATACGGCTAAGCTTTTTGTTAGCGGCGAGCAGTTTTACATCGGCGAAGATATCGCCCAGCACAACACGATAGATAAGGCCGTCGGCAAGGCGGTATTAGCCGGCGCGCAGCTGCAAAATTCGTTTTTGATGGTGAGCGGAAGGCTAAGCTCCGAGATGGTGGCAAAAGCCGTCATGCACGGCATCCCAGTGCTCGTCTCGCGCACGGCTCCGACTAGCCTTGGCGTCGTGATAGCGCGTAAATTTAACCTCACGCTGTGCGGCTTTGCGCGCGGCGAAAACATAAATGTATATAGCGGCGCGGAGAGAATCTATGAGTGAGCAAATCCGCGAACTGATAACAAAACTGCTAAATCCAAAGGGCAGGCTGGACTGTGGCGCGGCGTTTAAGATCGCCGCAAAACTGGGCGTAGAGATCGGCGAGGTTAGCGACGAAGCCGAAAAAATGGGCGTAAAGATCGACAACTGCGAGCTAGGACAATTTGGCGGGCTGGAAAACGGACGCGGCAAATACACCGTTATGACGCAGCTAAAGCAGATGGCTGACGAAAAGGACAGGATCCTGTGCAAAGACGCTAGAGATGCGGCTGCGGGCATGGGTCTAAAGGTGATCCGATCGACGTTAAAAGACTATAAAATCGACGTAAAATACTGCCAGCTGGGGTGTTTTAAGGAGAAGAAAGGAAAAAAGATGAGAGTAAAAACCAAAACTTGGATAGAAAACGACGAGGGCGAGCTTATCTTCGGCAAGGGCAAAACCGAAGTCCTAGACGTCATCGCCGAGGTTGGCTCGATCTCAAAGGCCGCCGAAATCCTAGGCATGAACTATAAAAAATGCTGGAATCATCTGCAAATTTTGCAAAAAAATCTAAAAGAGGAGCTCTTTACCACCAAGCAAGGCGGCGGCGAAAATGCCGGCACGACGCTAAACGAACGCGCGCATGAGCTCATAAACGCCTATAGGCAGCTACAAAACGATATCGAGGACTTTGCGGATAAGCGCTTTAAGGAGCTATTTTTGAAAAAAGACGGCGAGAAAAATGACGCAGCTAAAGACGACAAAAAAGATAAAAATAAATAAAACCACATCAAATTTAAGGGAGAAAAAATGTACGTAAAACTAAACGATAGGGTCTATCTAAACAAAGATAAGATCACCAGAGTAAAGGTAGATAGCGTCCAAGACGGTATCAGGATCCGCTTCTACGAGGGGCAAAATCAAGTCGCTAAAAGCGGACGCTTTGAAACCGAAGCAAAAGCTATCGAGTGGCTAGAGAAAAATTTTATAAACAAATAATAAAATGGTCGTGAGCCTCTGTGGCTCGCGCTTCTGTGCTTTATCAAGTTAAATTTGCCGCTTTGCGGTTAAATTTGACTTGCTCAAATTTAATCTCCAAATTTACTAAATCATTTCCAACGCAAAAGTCCCAAATTTGCGAAAATTTACTATAATTACCGCATCAAATTTAAAGAGTAAAAATGGCAAATTTAGACGAAATAAGAAAAAATATCATCCTAAAACAAGGCGTGCACTATTTTGATTTCGCGGCTTCGGGGCTTGCTTATGAGCCCGTAGAGCGCGAGATAGCGGACGTTTTAAAAACCTACGCCAACACACACTCCGACAGTAGCTCCAGCGCTATCATCACGCAGCGGCGCTATGAGGGCGCGAGAGAGAGTCTAAAAAAGCTACTTGGGCTTGACGAGCGGTTTTATCTCATCGCCTGCGGACAGGGTGCGACAGCCGCGATCAAGAAATTTCAGGAGTTGCTTGGCATCTACTTGCCGCCTGCGACCAGAAGCGCGATCGGCGAGGCGAATTTACGCGCCGCGCAGCTTCCGCTCGTGCTCGTTTCGCCATACGAACACCACTCAAACGAGCTTAGCTTTCGCGAGGGGCTTTGCGACTACCTGCACGTACCTCTTAGCGAGTCCGGCGAGATCGATCTGATTGCGCTTGAGCGCATCCTAAAGCTAAATGCCGGACGCCGCATCATCGGCTCGTTTAGCGCTGCCTCAAACGTCACGGGCGTCATCAGCGACTATAAAAAGATCAGCGAGCTAATAAGGACCGCGGGCGGTATTGTCGCTTTTGACTGCGCGGCGCTGAGCTCGCACGCAAATTTAGACTGCGATTATTTCGACGCTATTTTCCTCTCGCCGCATAAGTTACTTGGCGGACCTGCTAGCTGCGGGCTTTTGGCGATCAAAAAGGAGCTATTTAACGGTGACGTGCCGACATTTGCCGCGGGCGGGACGGTTGCATACGCTAGCCGCGAAGGGTACGTATTTTTAAAAAATCCCGAGCAGCTAGAAGAAGGCGGTACGCCGCCTATCACCGGGCTTATGCGGGCAAATTTGGCATATGCGCTGCGAAACGAAGTGGGCTTCGAACAAATAAAAAGTGCCGAGGACGAGCTCGCGCGGCTTTTTGAGCGCGAGCTAGCAGGCATAGACGAGATCATAAACTACGCTCCAAAGGGCGCGCCGCGGCTGCCGATAATTTCCTTTAACGTGCGCGGCGTCTCGGCGTATGATTTCGCCGCGAGCCTTAGCAACGACTTCGGCATCCAGACTCGCGCGGGCGTGATGTGCGCGGGGCCCTACGCTCACGATCTGCTAGGTATCAAAGAGGGGCGCATGCCAGAAAGTAAGCCCGGCTTCGTGCGCGTGAGCCTGCACTACACGCACACCGAGCAAGACGTGCGCTATCTCGTGGGCGCGATAAAATCTTGCATCAAAAAACACCGCGAAATTTGGGGCGAAGAAAAAGCGATGTATGAGATGTTCGGCGGGAAAATTTTCTAAGCGCAAAAAATAAAATTAACTATGTAAAAGTTAGATTTATGCGAGCAATATAAACCACCTGGAGTATAAAATGAATATTCAAGTACTAACTCAACGCACTTGCTTTTTGAGAGATAAGAATTTTTGTATAAGCAAAATAAGCGAGCCGAGAAGTTTTGATGAATTTGATTATAATATAGTAGATTTTAACGATGGTCAGCTCTGGAAATTTGATAAAAATAAAAGTATATGTTTGGACATTAAAGGATTTGCTCGCTTATTATCAAAAATACTTCAGGAAACTAAAAAAAGTAATACTTTGATAATAATGCCACAAAATATAACAACAGGAGAAATTGGTGGCGATGGCTGGACAATAAGTACTTACAATATAAAAATATCTAGTATAATTCAATATTTTCCAGATTCTTTATCGCCAATGATACGCAATTTTCCAACTATCAGATATGAAAAAAGTGTAACTAAAATAGATGATGACATATTCTTATCTGATTTTGTTTTTGATGAGTCTATATACAGATCGTTAAAAAAATCAAACGGTGGAAAAGATGTTATATTGGATATTGAGGGCATATATGTAACAACATTAGATATAAAAGATAATAATGAGGTTGGCGTTATGCTTGATTTTATATTATCTCAATACCATAAATCTATAGCTCCAGAATGGATAAGTAATATAGAATATTTTAGTAATAGAAGTTATTTGAGTGAAAAAGACGAAGTATTGAAACAGCTTGATGTATTAGAAAAGGAAATATCTAAAAATAATAAAATCAAATCAATCCTATATTCAACAGGAGATGAGCTAGTTGGTGTAGTGAAGGAAATCTTAGTAGATATTTTCAAACTAACAGACAGTCATTTTACAGATGTGAAAAAAGAAGATTTTAGATTCGAATTTGAAGATGTTAACTTTATGGTAGAGATAAAGGGAATAAATACAAACGTCAAAAATAGCAATATAGCACAGTGCAAGAAACATGTAACTGATTTAATAGCCGAAGACGATACCAAGTCTCCTGGCAATGTAAAAGGCCTGCTAATAGTTAACCCTCAACGCGACATAGAGCCTGGCAAAAGGGAGCCGATACATGCCAATCAAATAAGTTATGCAAAAAGTGAAGGTATATTAATAATAACGACTTTAGAATTACTAAAATTATATCAAGCATACACTAAAGACGAAGTTGTTAGTAATAAATGTTTTGAGACGTTTAAAAATAACGTCGGAGAGTTTAAATTTGATTTATAAAAAGGGCGCAAAGCGCGCCCGAATCACGCAAATTTAAGCCATAAATTCGACTCAAATTTGCGCGTAAATAAAATTAGTTCTTGCGAGTATTCGCGTCAGGCGTGAAAAGCGGCTTATTTAGCAGCTTAAAGTCGCCGATAAATTTCTGACCCTCTTCGCTTGTCGCCCACTCGATAAATTTATTCGCGTTTTCGATGTCGGCCTTAGCGCAGTGCTTCGGATTTACCGCGATTAGCGAGTAGAAGTTCTTTAGGTCGTTGTCGCCCTCGTTGATGATAACCATCTCAGGCGCGCCTTTTTTGGTGTCCTCGTACTTGATGTAGGTACCGCGGTCGGTGAACGTTACGCCCTTTTGCTCGGCTGCTGCGTTGATAGTAGCTAGCATGCCTTGGCCGGTTTGCATATACCAGCCGTCTTTTTCAGGCACTTCGCCGATGATTTTTTTCCAGATACCTTTTTCTTTGTTGTCAGTGCCTGATTTATCGCCGCGAGAGAAAAATTTGATATTCTCTTTTTTGATCAGCTCAAAGCTCTCTTTTATGTCTTTGCCTTTAAATTTATCGGCGATAGATTTATCGGCGATAACGACGAAATCATTGTACATTACGGCTTTTCTCTCGACGCCAAAGCCTTTTTCTACGAATTCTTTCTCAACTTTTGGCGAATGCACGAAAAGTATGTCCGCATCGCAGTTTTCGCCAAGTTTTAAAGCAGCGCCCGTGCCTACGGCGGTCCATTTGATATCGACGCCGGTTTTTGCCTTATACACAGGGTAGATCGCGTCTAGTAGCCCCGTGTTATCGGTGCTGGTGGTGGTAGCCATGATGAGTTCGCTATCGCCCGCAAACGCCAAAACGCTCGCGATTAGCGAGCCTAATATTACTTTTTTCATTTTTCTCCTTTTTTAAAAGTATGCTATTATAGCATACTAAATTAACCATATAAACATACGGAGAAATAATATTTGGACTTTCTACTAAACGGATTCTTAGAGGCCTTTAGGCTGCTTTTTAGCGGCGATGAGGAAACGTATTCGGCGATCAGGGCGACGCTTTACACTTCGAGCGTTTCGATATTTTTTACGATTTTAGTCGGTTTTCCGCTAGGCTTTACGCTGGGATTTTACGATTTTAAAGGGCGCAGGATTTTGAGACTGCTCAGCGATACGGCGCTTGCGATGCCCACCGTTGCGATCGGACTTATTTTGTATGCATTTATCACGCGAAACGGCCCGTTTGGCGAGTTTGGGCTACTTTTTACGCTAAAGGCCGTGATGCTGGGGCAGTTTGTGCTAGCACTACCTATCATCATCTCGCTAAGCGCTAGCGTCGTGGAAAATATGGACAAAAAACACTATCTAACCATCCTAAATTTACGCCTGAGCGCGCCGCGGCTAGTGGGCTGCGTGCTTTACGAGCTAAGGTATGCTCTGATGGTGGTCGTAGCGACGGCGTACGGGCGCATCGTAGCTGAGGTCGGCGTGGCGATGATGATCGGCGGAAATATCAAATATTTTACCCGCACGATCACGACCGCGGTGTCGCTGGAGACGAATAAGGGCGAGTTTGCGATGGGTATAGCGCTGGCTTTGGTGCTTATCTTTATCGCATTTGCCGTAAATTTGACGATACACGCGCTAAAAAGGCTGGATAAATGAAATTTGATAAATTTAGAAATTTTACGCTCGCAAAAAGTAGCCTGGGCGCGTCAAATTTGAGCTTTTTTGTAAATTTAACGAGAAAGGCGCAAAGTGATAAACGTTAGAAATTTACGCCTAAGCTACGGCGCAAGCGAGATTTTAAACATCCCGCGCCTTGATATCGACGTTAGCAAAATCACCGCGCTAACGGGCAGTAACGGCAGCGGCAAAAGCACGCTAATGCGAGTGATGTCGTTTTTGCAAAAGCCAAGCTCGGGCGAAGTGCGGCTGTGGGGGAGCAGCGCGCCGAGTCTAAATTTACTGCGCGACGTTAGCGTTTTGTTGCCAGAGCCCGCGCTTTTAAAACGCTCCGTGAGGGAAAATTTTAGAGCCGTTTTAAAAAGCCGCGGAGTGCTGGGGGAATTTGACGAGCGAGCGAGCGAGGCGCTAAATTTGGTCGGGCTTGACGAGAGCTTTTTAAACAAGCGCCACTTTGAGCTTAGCTCCGGACAGACGCAGCGCGTTAGTTTTGCGTTAAATTTGGCGCTTAGATCGCGTCTTTATCTACTCGACGAGCCGACAAATAGCGTGGACGTGGGCACGTCAAAGCTGTTTGGCAAGGCGGTGCTTTACATGCGGCAAAGATACGGCTGCGGCTTTGTGATCGCTAGCCACGACGACAAATGGCTAACCGCCATCACCGAAGAAAACGTCTTTTTGCACAAGGGGCGCGTGTGCGAATTCGAATACAAAAATATATTCGACGCGCGGGACGGGGTTTTAAAATTCGACGAAAACGCGATCGTAAATTTGCCGTTAAATTTGCGTAGCGCCGCAAAGATCGCCGTAAACCCGAGCAAAATCATGCTAAGCAAAACTCCTGTAGATGGGTGCTTGAGCGGTATTTTGCATTCGGTTTCGCTCTATCTTGGCAAAGAGCTTTTGGTGAAAATCAAAGTCGGCGACTTTTTGATAAAAACCCTGGCGGCGAATTCGCAAAATTTTAGAGTCGGCGAAAATATTTATTTTAAATTTGACGAGGAAGCGTTTTTGGGGCTTGAATGAGCCTCAAATTTTGCAAATTTTGCTTCAAATTTTAAATTTAGACTCGTTTAACGCCCGTTAAAATAGCCTAGTTAAAAGTAAATATCAAAATAAAGCGTAAATGCGAGATATATGCTGAAATTTCATATTTATTTTATCTCCTAAAATTCGCCGTAAGCAATATGCAACTAAGGCATATTTAAGCATATATTAATTTTTTTGATTTATTTTTTTTTAAGTATAAGAAATAAGCCAAAACATAGTATAGTTTCACAATCGAGAAAAATCTCAAAAAATAGATAAAAATGATAAAGGAAGGCGATGACTAGCAAGGGCGAATTTGCGGCGGGACGCGGGCTTTACTACTCGCTATTTTCGCGTTTTTTCGTTTTTAGCCAAGACGCCGACAGATTTAGCGGCGTAAACGCGATGCTAGGCCTTGCCTCAGCGCACGCTCTAAACGAAGAATCGGCCGCCGCGATAATGCGCATACAGGTAAAATTCGACGAGGAAAATTCGCAAAATTTAGCGGATGAATTCGATGAAATTTTCCACGCTCTACCAAGTCCACTCAGAAACTCGCTATCCTACTACGACGAGGGCTACGAGGTCGGACACGCCTGCGCAAAAGTGCGTAAAATTTTAGCCCGCACAGACATTAGGCGCGACGAGGCTAAATTTAAAGAAAACGAAGACAACGTGGGTTTCGTGTTTGCGCTAATGAGCGAATTTATCGCGAGAGAGAGCGAGCTGGAGCTATACGGCGAGCTTGAGGAGCAGCTCTTTAAAGAGATCATAAATCCAAACATCGACGAGTTTATAGAGAATCTTTTTAATCACGAAAGCAGCGAAATTTACAAAGACGTAGCGGTACTTCTGCAAGGATTTATAGAGTTTGAACGCGTAGTTTTAAGCGCGCCGCGTCCTATAAATCAAGGTGAAAACAAAAAGACCTTGGACGGAGTTTCAAGATCCGAGGCCATAAGAAGGCAAAAAAACCGAGTGAGAAAGCTAAAAGCTATGGAGGAAGAAAATGCAAAAAAATAGGCGAGAATTTTTAAAAAAGGCGGGGCTAGTCGGCGCGGCAGCGGCTACGGCCGGAGTAGCGACGGCAGCGGCGTCAAACCTAAAATACGGTAAAAGCAAAAAGACCGAAGTGCTTTATAAAAGAAGCAAAAACTGGGATCTATACTACGAACAAGCGAAATAAATAAAATTTAAGAAAGGATGAATATGTCTGAGGCAAATTTACGTCTTATGCCCCACTCAAACGCAGTCGGGCGAAGATCGTTTTTAAAAATGGCCGCGCTAGCAGGCGTAGCGGGCGGCATGAGCGGGCTGGCCGCTAGCGGCGTAACTAGAAGCGCCACAAAAGAAGAGATGGCAAATCCGTTTCCAAACTCTAAAATCGTAAAAACCATTTGTACGGTTTGCTCCGTTGGATGCGGAGTGCGCGCCGAGGTAGAAAACGGCGTTTGGGTACGCCAAGAAGTAGCCCAAGATCACCCGGTAAGCGCTGGCGGCCACTGCTGTAAAGGCAGCGACGTCATCGATATGGTGCGCTCTCACTGCCGCGTGAAATACCCGATGAAAAAAGTAGGCGGCAAATGGAAACGCATCAGCTACAAAGACGCGCTTGACGAGATCGGCGCCAAATTAAAAGCGTATCGCGAGAAAAACCCTGAACAAGTGATGTTTCTAGGCTCTGCAAAAGATTGCAACGAACAAAGCTATTATATAAGCAAATTCGTAGCGATGTTCGGGACTAATAACCTAGATCACCAAGCCCGTCTTTGACACAGCTCTACAGTCGCCGGTGTGGCGAATACTTGGGGTTACGGAGCTATGACCAATCATCTTGGAGATATCCAAAACGCGAAGTCTATCTTTATAGTGGGCGCAAATCCGGCGGTAAATCACCCGGTCGGCTTTAGACATTTTCTAAAAGCGAAGGAAAATAACGGCGCAAAGCTAATCGTGGTCGATCCAAGATACACGAGAACTGCGGCTAAGGCTGATTATTTTGCTCAAATTCGTACCGGCACGGATATACCTTTTATGTACGGCATGATGAATATCATCTTTGAAAACGGCTGGGAAGATAAGGAATTTATAAACGACCGCGTCTACGGTATGGATCTGATCCGCGAAGAGGCTGCCAAATGGACGCCTGAAGTCGTGGCCGATGTTTGCGGGATCAAAAAAGAGACGCTTCTTGAGATAACCGAAGTTTATGCCAAAAATCGCCCGGGATCGGTCGTTTGGGCGATGGGTCTAACTCAGCACACCATAGGCAGCTCAAACACTCGTATCGCTCCGATCCTGCAACTAGTGCTAGGAAATATGGGCGTATCGGGCGGAGGCTGTAATATTCTGCGCGGTCACGACAACGTTCAAGGCGCGACGGATATGGCGAATTTGCCGACCGAGCTACCTGGGTACTATCCAAAAAACGAAGCCAACTGGAAATACTTCGCTAAGATGTGGAAGGTCGATTTTGAATGGCTCCAAAAGAATTTCGTTAAGCCTGAAATGATGTTTAAGCCCGGATTTACGCTATCAAAATGGTGGGCGGGCGTGCTTGACGGTAAAAACGGCAACGAAGCCGTAGATAATGCCGGCGACAGTATAAAAGCCTTAGTGGTAATCGGCAACGGTATCACATCAACCGCGCAACAAGTAAAGGTAAAAGAAGGCTTAGATGCGCTTGAACTTTTAGTGCTGGTAGATCCTTTTGTAAACGATGCCGGCGTGATAACGGACAAAAAAGACGACGTCTATATACTGCCTGCGGCGACGCAGTTTGAAACTAGCGGCACGGTCGTAGCGACGAACCGTAGCGGCCAGTGGAGAAGTCAGGTCGTGGAGCCTTTGTTTGAAAGTATGCCCGATCACGAAATTTTATTTGAGCTTGCCAAAAGACTAGGCTACTATGACGAGCTAACGCGCACGATCAGGGACGCTGAAGGCAAGATCGAGTGGCCTGAAGTCGCTACGCGCGAGATCGCAAATATAATTAAAACTATCGGCATGACGGGTTGGACTCCGGAGAGACTCAAAAAGCACCAAGAAAACTGGGATAAATTTGACGAAAAAACGAGTCTAGGAAAACCGGGCACCGTAGTCGAAGGCGAGTACTACGGTCTGCCGTGGCCGTGCTGGACGGAGGATCATCCGGGCAGCCCGATACTCTACGACATAAACAAATCCGTTAGACAAGGCGGTATGGGTTTTAGAAACCGCTTCGGCTTAGAGCATAACGGAGTTAGCCAATTAGCCGCAGACGGTAGCGCGCCCGTAGATTCGTTTGTCAAGGGCGGATATCCTGAGATCAAAAAAGATAACATCGAAAAGATACTAGGCATCACGCTAACCGAGGATGAAAAGGCTAAAATAGGCGGCAGCTGGATACATGACGATAGTAATATCATCGCTAAAAAATGCATGGAGAAAAACATCGCTCCGTACGGTAACGCGCGAGCTAGGACGATCGTTTGGACTTTTGCGGATCAAATTCCTCTTCACAGAGAGCCGCTGCATACGCCTAGATTTGATCTAGCGCAGAAGTATCCGAGCTTTGAGGATAAGAAACTTCAAAACCGCGTCGATACAAAATTTAAATCCGTCCAGCTAGCAAAGGACTACTCAAAAGAGTTTCCTATCATCCTCACGACGGCTCGCCTCGTAAATTTTAGCGGTGCGGGCATGGAGACGAGAGCTAGTATGTATCTAAGCCGCTTGACGCCTGAGATGTTTGCGGATATCCACCCTGAGCTTGCGGCTAAACACGGCATTAAAAACTGGGATTTCATCTGGGTTCATTCGCCTGAAGGTACTAAGGTTAAGGTGCGCGCCAGAGTGGTACCGTCCGTTAAACCCGACACCATCTTTATGCCGTTTCATTATGCGGGTTATATGCAAGGCACCGATATGACGGGTAATTTCCCTGACGGCACGAAGCCTTATGCGGTAGGTGAGAGCGCAAATACCGTCACTAACTACGGATATGATATAAACACTCAGATTCCTGAAACCAAAAGCGGTCTATGCCGCATAGAAAAGGCATAAAATGAGCGAATTTAACGATAACAATAGACTTAAATTTTACTGCGACGACGATAGATGTATCGACTGTAACGGCTGTGCGGTAGCTTGCGACGAGGCTCACGAGCTGCCTCTTGGCATCCGCCGCCGCCGCGTCATCACGCTAAACGAAGGCGTACCAGGTAAGGAAATTTCAACCTCGATAGCCTGCATGCACTGCGAGGACGCGCCGTGCTCGCTGGTTTGCCCGGTTGATTGCTTTTATATCAGGAGCGATGGTATCGTACTACACGACAAAGATATCTGCATCGGCTGCGGATACTGTCTATACGCGTGTCCGTTCGGTGCGCCTCAGTTCCCGCGCGAGGGAGTTTTTGGCGCCAAAGGTTCGATGGATAAGTGCACGATGTGCGCAGGCGGTCCGCTACCGACGAATAGCGAAGCCGAGCGCGAAGAGTACGGCCAGGATAGAATTTCAGAAGGCAAAGTGCCGGTTTGTGCGGCGATGTGCTCGACAAAGGCGCTGCTAGTAGGAGAATCGGCAATGATAGAAAAAATCTACGGTGATAGAGTCAAGGCTCGCGGCTACGGCTTTAAAGACCTAAAACAAACTCTGACCTGGAAGCTCGCCTACTATGCTGGCGATAGGCTTAAAATAAAATCTTAAAATTTAGCTCGCTCTTGCCGAGATTGCGGGAGCGAGTAATCTCATCAAATTTGACGCGGTTTGTCTGCGTCAAATTTGACTCACGCTTCTTTGATTTCATTAAATTTTACATGGGTAGTTCGTCAAATTTGAATGCGGGTAAATTTAAAATAAAATAGATAAATTTAAGTATAAAAGGGCGGTCTCCCGCCCTAAATTTACGCTCTAACAGGCGATAAATACGGATTTGCCGAGTGCATCGACATCTCGTTTTGCTCTCTAAATTTGATAAATTCCTCTTCGCTTAGACGCCTGATGTTTGCTATCGTCATCTTTAGCGGCGTGATGCCTGAGAGCGGATCGGGATCGCCTGCGTTTGCTAGCTCGTTACCGTCGGCCTCGCTGTAGTGGAAGGTCGTAAATATCGTGCCTTCTTTTAAATCCGGATTTACGCGTAGTTTGGCCGCGATCTGGCCGCGTTTGTTTTGTACGAGCGCGTAGCAGCCCTCCTCTAGCTCCCTCTCGCGAGCGATATCGGGGCTTACCTCGATGAGCGCGCCCTCGATGCCAGCACCGTATTCAAGAGCCGGACACTCTCTAGTCATCGTACCGGTGTGGTAGTGATAGACCTTGCGTCCGGTCGTAAATAGGCACGGATATACCTCATCAGGTACCTCGCTAAGCGCGCCGCTACCGACCGGATAGCCGTCCGGGATATTCATCTTGGCTCTAAATTCGGCCTCAGCCTTTGCGCGCCACTCTTTATCGTCTACGTAAAGTACCGGCGCGAAGCGGAATTTGCCGCCAGGCAGCATGGACTTGTGATCGGAGTAAAGTACCGGCGTGCCAGGGTGTTCCTCGTCTGGGCACGGCCAGCTGATACCGCCTAGTTTGCCTAGTCTATAATAGCTTATGCCGCCGAAAAATTTAGGCATGAGCTCCCTTAGCTCGTTCCAAATTTGCTCAGGGCTCGCAAAATCAAATCCCTCTAGTCCCATGCGGTTTGCGATGTTGCAAACGACTTTCCAGTCAGGCTCCACGCCGCTAACGGGCTCGCTAGCCTTTCGCGTGCGTTGGACGCGGCGAGAGGTGTTGATAAACGTTCCGTCCTTTTCGCCCCAGCCAGCGGCAGGTAATACGACGTCGGCCTTGTGCGCGCTTTCTGTAAAAAACAAATCCTGCACTATAAAGCAGTCTAGATGATGCACGGCGTGGGCGAAGTGCTCGGTCCAAGGGTCGCTCATTACGGGGTTTTCGCCGTAGACGTAGAGGACTTTTAGCTCGCCGCTATCCATTTTATCCGGCGCTTGCGTTAGCTTAAAGCCCGGAACCGGATTTAGCTCAAAGTGCCATACTTTGCGCGCTTGCTCCTGTGCATAAGGGCTATTTACCGCGCCGGCCGGGATGACGTTAGGCAGCGCGCCCATGTCGCATGCGCCTTGGACGTTGTTTTGACCGCGCAGAGGATTTACGCCCGCACCCTTTTTGCCTAAATTTCCGGTTAAAACGGCTAAATTTGATAGCGAAAAGACGTTTGACGTGCCGTCGCTAAACTGCGTGATACCCATCGTGTAGCAAATCGCCGCCGCGCCTGCTTTAGCATACATCCTAGCTGCTTCTATGATGAGCTCTTTTTTTATACCGGTTTCGCGCTCGAAACGCTCAGGCGTAAAGTCCTTAACCGCTTCTTTTAGATACTCAAATCCCTCGGAGTATTTTTCTATAAATTCGCTATCTTGCAAATTTTCGGCGATTATGACGTGCATCATCGTGTTTAGCGTTTTGATATTCGCTCCGATCGGGATTTGCAGATAGATATCGGCTTTTTTGGCCATATCGGTGCGTTTTGGATCTACGACGATCATCTTTGCGCCGCGCTGAAGTCCGCGCTGCATCTGCATAGCGATGATCGGGTGGCACTCGCTCGTGTTGGTACCGATGAGTAAAAATACGTCCGTGTCGGTCGCAAATTCGACCAAGTCGTTCGTCATCGTACCGTTTCCTAGCGTGCTGGCAAGACCTGCCACTGTAGGAGCGTGTCAAAGGCGGGCGCAGTGATCGACGTTGTTGCTGCCCTGAGCGCGGAAAAATTTCTGGAAAACGTAGTTGTCTTCGTTATTTGAACGAGCAGAGCTAAAGCCCATGATCGAGCTTGGGCCGTATTTTGCGACAGTGGATTTAAATTTATCTGCGAGGAAATCATAAACCTCCTCAAAACTCACTTCTTCAAGCTCGCCGCGTTTGTCGTAGACGCCATTTAGCTTTCTCATCATCGGTCGGCTTAAGCGTTTAGGAGAGTTTACGAACTCCCATCCGAACATTCCTTTTAAGCAAAGCTCGCCGTCGTTTACGTGGTGGTCTTTGCTGGGTTTGGCGTCTACGATTCTACCGTTTCGCACGATAAGATCGATGCCGCAGCCCGTACCGCAATATGGACAGGTGGTCTTTACGATCTCTTCCATTTTTGCTCCTTTCTAGTATTACTGAAAATTATGAGATTATTATACAACTGCAAATATAAATTTAGTTTTAAGATTAGTATATTTTTTTAAGGATTATTTAAGTAATATGCAAATTTAGAATATTACTTTTTTGGCTAAATTTGCCTTTAAAATCGTATTTTGAAAGAAAAATCACATATTAGTCATTTTGATAAAATTTGTCCTACCGGTACCACTCTATAACAATCTATTAAAGATTTCTCGCTGCCGATAACTTGTTTATATCTCCATCCCATCCCTACTGTATGCTTTGCCTTTTATCTCATTTTTTATCTCTGTAGGCTCATCATCCAGTAGCTTACTAAAATTCGGTATTAAATTGCTTATTTTTGAGATAAAATTAATAACCTTCGTTTTAAAGCTTTCTAATATAGTTAACTTATCCTGTAAATTTTCTATCCTTTCGTCTTTAACTTTTACTTCTTCTTCTAGCTCAGATATTCTTTGAACTTTGCCATTTATAGAAGTTTGTAGTTTAATGATTTGTAGTAGCTTGCTTTCATTGTCTTCCTTTAAGGCATTCTCGTTACTTAACGACGCCTCCAGCTCTTCGTTTCTTTGTTTCAAAGACTGATTTGTTTTTTCTTTGCTTTCTAGATCTGTATTAGCTTCTTCGAGCTTGCTTTGTAGGGCATCGCTTTGGTAGGCCTTTTGTTTTAGTTTATCTATTTGCGCTATATCAGCTTCAATATTTTCTAATCGGCTTTTTAATTTATTGTTTTCATCTTCTTTTTGGATTAGCTCGGCCGAGAGGTTGCTTATTTGCAAATTCCTATCTTTTATAATATTGTCTTGATTGTTTAGGTTCGCGTTAATCTCTTTTAGATTTTTATTTTCTTGGATTAGATTTTCATTGGATTGATCCAGCTCGTTATTTTTTGCAATTATCTCACCCTTGTTTATTAGTTGATTCGTTAGCTCGTAAACCCTTTGTTTTAGTTCTACGTCGGTAACTATACTTATATTATTTTGCATTTGATCTAATACTAAATTCGTAAGACTCGTTATAAAAGTCTTATCGTCCTCGATTTCCAATCTCAAATAGTCTTTGCCGAACATAGACTCTTTCTTTTTTATATACTTTCTTGCTTCATCGACTATGGATTGTCTAATTTTATTTTTAAACTTTTGCTCATTACTATACTCTTTTTCGGTTTTGTGCATTTGTTTTATATTTTTATGCCTCATCTTAGAGCCTAGCTCGCCGCGCAATGCTATGCCCTTAAACGCCGCCCCTCCCATTTCTTGCATACCTCTGCCGAATTTTAGCGTTTCGCCCTTGCCGTTAAACCTAAGATTTTTATGGTTTTCAAATTGGTAATTCGTAAAAATAAGCTGATAATGCTTAGTTTTCTCATCGTTGTGCTCAGCGATTAGCAGGCATTTAACGCCGTATTTAGCGCAATAATCGTTTGCAAATCTTCTAACTCTGTCGAGCGAGACCTGAGCGTTGATAAAATTTACTTCGGTTTTATTTAGCCCTTCTTTGGATTCTTTATTCCGATCGGTGCCGAAACTTATGACTATTTCGGAAAACCCGACCATATTTTCTCGCCAACGATTCTTTACCACCTTGCCGTTTTTATAGATTTTAGTTTGGGCTTCGTAGTCGGCCTTCATTTTTTCGTGGTATTTTTTCAAGAGTGCTTTTATATACTTTCTATCGCTAAATTCCCTATCGCTATTAGGCATCTCTCGCATATTGCCGTTATCGTTATATTCGCTAAGCACTATGTATCTATTATTACGGCTGTTGCCTCTAAGATATCTGATCTTAGAGGCGTGCTTAACCTCTCTAACATTGTGCTCATACCTTATAATAGCCTTTTTGAGCGTCAAGAATTCGCTTCTTACACAAAGAACTAGGCTGTGTCCGCCTATTTGAAGAGCATCACTCATTTTTAGTCCTTTTCTTTATTATCTACTATAGAAATTAAGAGCATGTTTTAACCCTTTTTTGAAAAATATAAGTCGCAATGTCCGTTATCGCAAACGCTATGCGAGAATTCTTTGCATCTCCCATCTTTATATAACGCGGAATATCTCTGCCCTGCGATATACGAAGATCAAGAGTAGATACGCCGATGCCAAGAACCCCTGCGGTTTGCTTTCTGTCTAGAACTACCTTTCCTTTATATTGGCTAGATATGTGCTCAAGAAGCGTTTTGTACTCTACATCGTTATATAGTTCGTTAAGCATCCCATTTTCTCCTTATGCTTATTCTTATATAACTAATTATATGTACTTTTCATTTACTCTTGCTATTTTGAGTAGTTTTTGGATAGTTTTTGAAAAATTTTTAATACCCTATGATTCCTTAGGGTATTTTAGAGTAATTTAGGATAAAAAATGTTTTCTTGTTTTTAAAAACAAAAATAAAGCATCTTAGATTGACTTAGAAAACATGGCGAGAAATTGGAATATTAAAAAATTTCGGGAACAAATAGGGAACAAATTTTATAAAACTAAGAAAACTTAAAGTTTTTGAAATATCGTTAAAATCGGGATTTTAAAATGATTTTTGAAGAAGAATGGCTCCGGATGCTGGGTTCGAACCAGCGACCAAGTGATTAACAGTCACCTACTCTACCGCTGAGCTAATCCGGAACACTTGAAAAGAGCTCGTATTATAAACGAAAAGATATGTTTTGTCAATAAATTTTAGCTTAATTTAGAAAAAATCGCACAGAGCCCAATAAATTTTTATAAAAGGCTAAAACTAGCCTTTTATAAATCCACTTGCAATAACCTTATCACCATCATACATAACACAAAGCTGGCCTTGTGCCACACCAAGTGCATTTTGATTTAGCGTTAGTTTCGCTGTTTTATTCTCTTTATCAACCTCAACAAAAGCATCAAGTTTAGGGCTTCTATATCTTATCTTGGTTTCACACTCAAATTTATCTTTATCTATAAACAAATTTACGTTTTCAAGCTCAACTACTTTTTGAGCCAAGTCATCTTTTGTTCCTACAACGATCTCATTTTTATCGGCATTTATCTTTATAACAAAGTGTGGCTCATGGGCGCCAAAAACCTCAAAACCACGGCGTTTACCGATAGTATAGTGCATATAACCTTGGTGACGGCCGATTATTTTGCCGTCTTTATCAACTACGTTTCCTGGCAAATTTGTATTGTAATGCTTATTTAAAACCTCGATATAAGTATCTTCCACAAAGCAAATTTCACTACTTTCTGCCTGCGTAGCAAATTCTTCAAGCACTTTTACACTTCTTGCAAGCTCTTTTATATCTTTTTTAAATTTATCCCCAAGCGGGAAAATAACATCTTTTAATATCTCTTTTGGCACTTGGGCTAAAAAGTAGCTTTGATCCTTGCTAGGATCTTTTGCACATGTGATAAATCCATCAATAACTTGCACATAATGCCCAGTAGCAAGCTTCTCACAGCCATTTGCCTTTGCAAAATCAAGCAGTGCACCAAGCTTTATAAATTTATTGCACAAAGCACAAGGATTTGGCGTCTTGCCCTCTTTATAGAGCTTCACAAAAGGATCATAGACAAACTCGTTAAATTTATCTTGAAGATCCAAAATATGCACCTTTATGCCAAGATACTTGCCTACTTTTTTTACTTTTCTGATATTTTCTTCGTGATATCCTGGCTTTTGATGTAGCATCATATAGCAACCTTGCACTTCATGACCAGCTTCTTGCAGAAATTTAGCCGTCATAGTGCTATCTACACCACCGCTCATTGCGACCATTATTTTCATATTTTTTACCTCTTTGAAATTTAAAAGGGGATATTTTATATCTTATTTTTAAATAGCCAAAATTTCATTCACAATAAGCTCTAAATCATCGGTGATTTTGTATAAATTTATATCTTCTTTTTTTATTGTTTTTTGGCTAACTAGCGTATTTTTTATAAACTCATCAAGCCCTTGCCAAAACTCGCTCCCAAAAAGAAAAATTTTTACTTTTTTACTACCAACTTGAGCAAGTACTAAAATTTCAAAAAGTTCATCAAGAGTGCCAAAGCCACCCGGAAAGACGACAAATGCGACTGAACGATCGGTAAGTGCAAATTTTCTTGGGCTTAAATTTGAAAAGAGATATTTTGCCGTAACGTAAGGGTTTGTATTTTGTTCAAACGGAAGCCTCACATTTAGGGCTATGCTTGGCGATTTTGCACTATCAAACGCACCCTTGTTCGCAGCTCTCATTATGCCGTCCCCGCCACCAGTTAAGATGGCATATCCTAGCTCGTTTAGCTTATAAGCTAGTTCATAAGCCTTTTTGCAGTAGAAATTTTCTTCATCAAATCTAGCCGAGCCAAAGAAGGTAACATTTTTATTTTTATATTTTAAGACGTTTGGAAAATTTAAAAGATCACTAACTAATTCATTATTCATTATTTTAACTGTTGGAGCCTCTCGCGTTTTGAGCCTATCTGAGTGATCTGGATGCCAAAGTTTCCATCGATTATGACAACTTCGCCAAGGGCTATTACCTTATCGCCGATCAAAATTTCAAGCGGATCGTTTGCTAATTGATTTAGCTCGATAACTGAGCCAATATCCATGGTAAGCACATCTTTTAAAAGCATTCTTTTTGAGCCGATACGAACACGAATAGGTAGCCTAACATCCATTATAAGCCCGATATTTCTCATCTCTTCAGCGCTAAAATCGCCCTTAGCTACGTGAGGAGTGCTTGCTGGTGCAGCTGGTGCTTCGGTCTTTGTTGGCTCAAAAAATTTCATCAGCGAATGATCGCAAGCAAAACCGATATGCTCACTTAGATCTTCGATTTTGACATTAAATAAAAATAGCTTTTCATAAACACTAAAATCAAGCGAAGAATTTTCATCTAAAAAATTTACATTTATTACTTCAAAATTTATCTTTGGCATGCCCTTTTGAGCGCCCAAAGATGTACTAAAAGCACTAAAAAGGTTTGAAAATATCTCTTTTGCAGCGTCAAGCTCATCACTGCCTAAATTTTCATTCTTTGAAATTTCCTCTTCGCCCATCATCCATTCGCTAATGGCACTTATTAAAACTGGAGTGCATACTATCTCTGTTTTAGCATTGATGTCGCCGCTTAAAGAGATATTGGCCATCACTACCGGCGGCTTTATGCCATTTTGCGTTGGTGCATCAAATTCATTTCTTTCACCAACCTCTGGAGCTCTGCCCGTAAGTCCTTCGATAGTAGCTTTTAATTCATTAGAAAATATATTAAAAAAATCATTCATCATCTTCGTCGTCCTCTTCTTCTTCCATTTTGCGCTCATTAGCTTCATACGCCATCAGCTTTGCTTTTCGCTCTTCTTCGTATTTTTCTAAGATATTTTTGATCTCGTCTTTATCAGAGCGTATTAATTGCTCAATCCTTATAGATTTTCTAAATCTATGAAGCCCAACTTCAGCTAAGAAAACTTCTTTTTTATCGATACAAACGATCGCCTTATCATCAGCTCCTCTATCAAGCCTTAAAATATCGCCTTCTTTTAAATTTAAAAACTCATTTACGCTGATGATCGATTTGCCAAGTATGGCTTCATATAAAATTTCTGCTCGTCCGATAAGTGTTTTTAGCTCTTTGTTTCTACTTTTTTTTGCACTTGTTTCGCCAAGCATAATGTCCCTGTTTGCAAGGCGTGAGAGTATCGGTTCAAGGTAGATGACTGGATAGCATAAATTTATCATACCGCTTGAGCCACCAACTATGATCTCCATAACGACCATGATGACGATCTCGTTTTGAGAGACGATCTGTACGACATTTGGACTGCTCTCTTTAGCTTCCACATTTGGATACATATCAGTTATCATCGACCAGCTCTCTTTTAGACGCTGCATGATCATTCTAAGCACCGCATCAAGCAAATTTACTTCGATGTCGGTTAGCTCTCTATTTGCTTCAAAATTTTCACCAGTTCCGCCAAGCAAACGATCTATCATCGGAAAAGCAATGCTTGGATTTATCTCCAAAACACAGTTTCCATCAAGCGGCTTTATAGAAAATACATTGAAACTAGTTGGGCTTGGCAAACTCATCAAAAATTCGCCATAAGTCATTTGATCAACACTGTGAAGTCTGATCTCGACGATACTTCTCATAACACTAGAAATTTGACTAGCTAAATTTCTAGCAAGCTTATCATGAATGCCTTTTATCGCACGGAGTTGCTCTTTACTAACGCGGTTTGGACGCTTAAAATCATAAATAATAATCTGTTTTTGTTCGCCTTGCGATCTCTCTTCGACCTCGATATTACTCGTATCGCCGTCTTCATCGACAACTTCAAGTAGCGCGTCTATCTCTTCTTGACTTAAAATATCAGCCATTAAACCCCCAAGCTACGCCTAATACGATCAAGCAAACGTTTATGAATTTGTGAAATTCTACTCTCGCTGATATTCATGATCTGGCTTATCTCTTTTAAATTTAGCTCTTCATAATAATAAAGCTGAACCAACATCTGATCTCTTTCGTCAAAATCTTTTAAAGCTTCTTCTATTTTTAAAATGAGATCCTCTCTCTCAATGCTTTTCTCGACATCATTTTGACCAATTAGCTCCATTTGCTCGTCTATTGGCAAAATAGTAATGATACCGCTAACGCCTCTTGCCTCTCTTATCTTCTCAATATCTTCATTAAGCTTTTCGGCCAAATACTCATCACTTGGCTCTTCTTCAAATTCATTAAAATAGTTATCTATCTCACTATTTATGCTCTTTACGAGTTTTCTATCGCTTCTACTGACAACATCAAGCGTCCTTAGATAATCAAGCATAGAGCCATAAATTCTCTTTTTGCCATAACCCCAAAAAGAGTCATTTTGCTCCTTGTCATACTTCCTGCTAAGCTTTATCATCTCTTCAACACCAATGCTTATTAGGTCGTTTGTATCTATGCTTGATGGCAACCTCTCTTTAAGCCTAAACGCCATTGCACGCAGTGCTGGCATATATTTTAAGACGATTTCGTCTTGTTCCTTTTTTATCGTGTTTTTATAAGCGTTAAGCTGCTTTTGCTTTAACTCGTGCATTTCGTTTACCAGAATCAAAATTTTCAGCAGTCATTTTTACCATTATATTTTCCATACGCTTTTCTCTAGTATTTAGCTCAGAGATGAGATAGTCTGCGATCTCTTCGTGTTTTTGTTTGTCAAAAATTTTAGTTAAAGCCCTTTTCACATCGATGTAGTTCATTATAACAATGTGAATTATAAGATAAAAAAACAAAGTAATAACTAGTGTATAAACAAGCATTTCGATAGGCTCACTCACCTTTAGCAAGGTAAAAACTATACCTACAAAAAAACCACAAACCGTAAAAAATGCTATAAAATTTTCTGCACGCAAAGCTCAATCTCCATCAAAATTGTTCTATCAAACGCTTAAAGAAGCCCCCAAAGCTCCTGCTTTGCTCATCGTCAAGCACTTTTCGTTCCAACCTATAAAGTAAATTCGAAGCTATCTGTTTTATCTGGGCACTAGGCTCAGCATAAGCAGCGTCGTCTGTAAAAAGCGTTCGTTGTTTTATACTTCTTGAAACATTCTTATCAGAAGCCACAAATCCTATAAGCTCTAAATTTAAGCTAGGCCCGATATTTGCATTAGCAACACGTTTGATATTTTCATAAATTCTAGTCGCTTCTGCTTCATTTTTTACCATATTTAAAAGCAAAAGCTCGCTATTTTTAAACCTTGAGACGATCTTTATGACAGCGTATGCATCAGTTATCGCCGCAGGATCAGGCACGGTCACCACCACGACCTCATCAGCTGCCTCTAAAAATAGCTGCGTGCTACCACCTATGCCAGCTCCAGTATCGATGATCAAAAAATCAAGCTCATCAAGCTCGCTCGCCTCATCTAAAAACCTCTCAAATAAAAATTGATTGTTAAATTTCAAAATTTCATCGCCGCTTTCGCCAGGGATGAGGATCAAATTTTTATTTATAGGTATCAAGATATCTTTTAGGCTGCACTCGCCTTTTAGCACGTGAAGTAAATTTTTACCCATTTTTACATTTAAGATTACATCAAGGTTTGCAAGGCCGATATCAGCGTCAAATAGCCCTACTTTGTAGCCATTTTTTGATAAAACATTTGCTAAATTTGCACTTATCGTACTCTTACCAACACCGCCTTTGCCGCTAGTTATCGCAATAAAATGTGTATTTTTACTCTTGCTTTGAGACTGGACTAAATTTTGTAATTTTTGCGCTTGATTATTCATCGCTAGCCTTTTGCTTTGTAAATCCGTCAAACACGCACTCTACTAAAAATTCGCTCTTTGCCTCCACAAGATCATCAGGTACCTCTTGACCCACGCTAAAGTAGCTAACCGGCGTATTTGTCTCATATATCAACGAAAAGACGTTGCCAAAAATTTTTGTCTCATCAAATTTTGTGATTATTAGCGTGTCAATATCCAAAAATGAAAATCCATTATAAATTTCTATTAGATCTTCAACCTTTGAGCCAGCCGAAAGGACCAAATTTACATCTATCTTTGCGCCGCTATGCTTTAAAAATTTATCAAGCCTTTCAAGCTTTTCTTTGTCATACTGAGAATTTCCAGTCGTATCAATAAGTATCACATCACAATAATTAAGCTGCTTTATAGCATTTTGAAAGTCATCTATCTCTATAACATCGAGTATAGGTAGCTTCATCATCTTTGCATACTGAAATAACTGCTCAACCGCTCCGATACGGTACGTATCAAGCGTGATGATACCTGTTTTATAGCGTTTTTCATTGCCGTAAGCAAAACGAGCAGCTAGCTTTGCAAGAGTCGTAGTCTTACCAACTCCAGTTGGACCAACTAGCATCATTATACGTTGTTTTTTATCGCTTGGCTCTTTTCTGCAAGGTAGCATATTGCGTAAAAGTGAGTAGAAATATCTCTTTACAGCAGTTGGATTGCTCTTCATCGAAACTGGTAAATTTTCAAGCGTCGTTTGCATGATAGCCTCTAAATGCTCCTCTTTCATGCCGCTTTGTTTTGCGAGTTTATAGATGCTAGCAAACTCTGGCGGGATCGAGAGATTATTGCGATTTGGTGCTTTCTCGTCCCAGATCATGTCAGTTATTAGCCCTATTTTTTCGCTTAGCACGCTTACTTGCTTTGCCACATCGTCTATTTTTTTATTCATGCCGCTTGGTATGCTTGACTCTTTATCTTTGACATCATCGATATTTACATTTGCGATCGTGCTTATCTCTTTTGCAGCAGCTGAGATATTTAAAAGCACGCTCTCATTTGGATCGTAAGGCTCGGGCGACGCTGTCTTTGCCTCAAATTTAGCTGGCTCTTCTTTTATCTCAAATTTTGGCTTAGCAGGTTCATAGTTTTTATTAAATTTAGAGTAGGCATTCTCGTAGTTTATGGCTTTTATATTTGGTTTTGTGGGCTGCTTTACGTCGTCCTCTTCGACGCTTACTAAAATTTCATAAAGCGGTTTTTTATTTATCGTTTTGGCTTGAATCTGTTTTGTAGTAACTAGTATGGCCTTTTCGCCGCACGTTTCTTGAGCCTTTTTCAAAGCCTCAATGGTGCTCTCACCTGTAAAAGTATGAAATTTTGTAGCCATTTATATCCTTTTAACCTCTCATAAGCCCTAGTGGCACGATCACGCTAAGCCTCTTATCGGCTCCTGGGTGTGGGACGATAAGGCGTGGCGTCTTATAGACTTTTTTACTAAAATACAAAATATCCAGATCAAGCGTGCGTGGCGCATTTTTAAACGTCCTCACGCGCTTAAATTTACTCTCATAGTGCCCCAAAATTTTTAGAGTTTCTCTAGGGCTCATAGATGTTTGTAAATTTATAACAGCGTTACTAAAATCAGCCTGCGCTTCGTAGCCAAACGCCGCATTTATAAGGATCGGCGAGACTTCAACTACATGAAACCTGCTATCACTTGTAATCACTCTTATAAATTTATCAAACCTCTTTGCGCTATCACCGATGTTGCCACCCATACCAACTAACGCCTCATACTTAAACTCATCTCTTTTATGAAAAAAACTAGGGCAAAAACGGCTTTTTACGATCTTTCTTGCTCCAGCTAGCCTCATAAAATTTCGCACCTACCTTCTCTTGCGACCACCACGTCCTCGATGCGCACGCCAAATTCATTTTCTAGATAAATTCCAGGCTCCACGCTAAAGACCATACCCTCTTTTATGAGCGTTTCGCTCCTTGCTGAGATGACTGGAAGCTCGTGTATATCGATACCCACGCCGTGTCCTGTCGAATGAAAAAAGGCCTTTTCATATCCAGCCTTTGCTATCACGTTTCTTGCTGCAAGGTCTATCTCGCACGCCCTAACGCCAGCTCTTGCGACCTTTATTGCAGCAGCCTGAGCCTCTTTTACGATCTCGTAAATTTCTTGCATCTTTGCGTTTTTAAATTTTTGCTCCTTTGAGAAGTTAAAATTTTCATCAAAGTAAGCAGTTCTGGTGCGATCAGAGCAGTAACGCTTAAATTTCACCCCAGCGTCAAGTAATAGCAAATCGCCCTTTTTTAAAATTTTATCCCCAGGCAGCGCATGCGCCTTTGCAGCATTTTCGTTTATCGCTACGATCGGATCAAAGCTAAGACCTAGCTCATTTTTTTGCCTAAAGATGAGTGAGGCATTAAAATGAAGCTCTTTTTCGCTCATCCCTTCGCCATTTTCACGCACAAATTTAGCAAATTCATCAAAGCATTTCGCCCCAAATTCGCTAGCTTTTTTTAAAATTTTTATCTCATCTTCACTCTTGCAAATTCTCTTTAGCCTAGAAAAATTTGGCTTTGGCTTGAAATTTATCTTAAAACCCTTGCTAAGCGCGTTATACTCGCTTAAACTTAACTCATCAGGATTAAAAACGAGGCTGCTTGGCTTCGTTTTTCTTAAAAATGCCCTAACCTCGTTTATTAAATTTCTCTGCGCTAAAAGAACGATCACGCCTGCATTTACGCAGCTTTTTGCCTCGAAATAATACCTCGCGTCCGTAAAAAAGTATTTCACGCCGTCAAGGCATAGCAAAAACTCATTGTCGCAGCTGTAGCCGCACTCGTAAAATACGGCATTTTCGTCCTTTAAGATGAAATTCATTGTGCTTTTTGATTTGCTCTTACTGCTTTGATTTGCTCAAAAATTTGAAGCATACCTATCATCGCCAAATGATAGCCAACTGGTCCAAAGCCCACGATCTGGCCTGCTGCAACTGGTGCAATGAGGCTTTTGTGGCGGAACTCTTCTCTTCTATAAACGTTGCTGATATGCACCTCGATAACTGGTAGCGCAACCGCACTTAGCGCGTCACGGATAGCGATAGAAGTGTGAGTGTAAGCGGCTGGGTTTATGATGATGCCGTCAGCATCGCCCAAGCACTCTTGGATCTTATCGACTAGCTCGCCCTCAAGGTTGCTTTGAAAAAACTCGATCTCAACGTCATTTTGATCGGCAACGATCTTCATTTGAGAGTGGATATCCTCCATCTTCATAACGCCGTAAATTCCTGGCTCTCTAGCGCCAAGCATGTTAATATTTGGGCCTTGGATAACCATTATTTTTAGCTTCTTATCCATGTCACTCCTTTTTGATTAAATAGCCCAAATTATACATTTTCGTTCCTAAATTTTCGCTACAATAACAAAAATTTAAGGCTCAAATGTGGAAATTTTAAAAGCAAAAAAAATAATCACTGGCGGAGAAAATCCAAAAATTTTAAGAAATTCTTGTCTAGTCATCGATGATGATAAAATTTTAGAAATTACAAGCGAAAAAGAGGCGCAAAAGAAATTTAAAGAGGCCAAAATTTGCGACTTTGGTGATAGCGTGATCGCCCCAGCTTTTATAAATACGCACGTTCATTTGGAGTTTAGCTCAAACGTTAGCACTCTAAAATATGGCGACTTTATAAAGTGGCTTGGCTCTATCGTCGATAAAGGTGGCGAGCTAGCTAAAATGGACGCTAAAAAAGCAATGAATGAAGCTATAAATTCGCTGCTAAAAAGCGGAGTTTGTGCCATTGGAGAGATATCTAGCTTTGGCTCTGAGCTTGAAATTTTAGCCGCTAGTCCGCTAAAAGTCGTGCTTTTTAGTGAAATTTTAGGCTCAAGCGAGCAGATGACTCACCAAAATTTACAAAATTTCTTAGCTAAATTTGAAAAAACAAAGAGCTATAAAAGTAAAAATTTTACCCCAGCCATATCGCTGCACTCGCCCTACTCTGTACACCCCAAGCTCGCCAAAGCCGCCCTTGAAATGGCTAAAAAAGATGAGCTACTTGTAAGCACGCACTTTTTAGAGAGCAAGGCTGAAAAGCAGTGGTTGGAGCGTGGCACCGGAGGGTTTAAAAAACATCTTTTAAGATTTAACCCAGATCCAAAGCCGATGTATGACGCGAAGGGCTATTTTGAGATGTTTCATGAGATAAATACGCTATTTACGCACTGTGTTTATATGAGCAATTTTGCTAAATTTAAGCCCCATCACAGCGTGACACACTGCGCCGTTTCAAATAGACTGCTTGGCAAAAAGGCGCTAAATTTAAAAGAAATTTTTAAAAATGATGTCAGCTTAAATATCGGCACAGACGGCCTTAGCTCAAATATTAGCCTAAATTTTTGGCATGAACTAAGAGCTGCCCTATTTACCCATGCTAGCCTTGATCTAAACGAGCTTGCCACTAGGCTTTTTGTCGCTGCAACGCACGGAGGAGCAAAGGCACTTAGGACAAATAACGGCGAGATAAAGGCGGCTCGTGCGGCTGATCTTGCCGTCTATAGCGACCTAGAGTGCGATGACAGCGAGCTAATTTTGCAGCTCATACTTCACACAAATGAAGCCAAAAAACTATATATCGGAGGCAAAATTTGCAAATTTTAAGGCTTATTTTTAGAGGAATTTTGGGAATTTTTAAATTTATCAACAGCTACTTTAAGGCGCTCATATTTTTACTGATCTTATTTTTCATATTTGCGCCAGATGGCAAGATGAAAGAGCCAAATTTAGCCCGCATAGACATCACTGGCACGATAATGGATACAAGCGAAATTTTAGATACGCTCGAAAAAGCAAGAAGAGACAGCAACATCAAAGGCGTGCTACTCTACATCGACAGCCCAGGCGGTGCGCTAAGCCCGAGCGTGGAGCTAGCCATGTCAGTCAAGCGACTAAAAGAGAGTAAAAAAGTACTCGCATACGCAGCTGGCAACATGGCAAGCGGTAGCTACTACGCTGGCGTAAATGCTGATACTATCATAGCAAACCCAGGTGCTTTCATCGGCTCCATTGGCGTCATCATGCAAGGAGCAAACATCGAAAATTTAGCCAAAAATTTAGGCGTGAGCGAGCAGGTGGTGAAGGCTGGCGAGTTTAAAGAGGCTGGCACCTTTATGAGAAGCTGGAGCAAGCAGGAGCGTGAGAGCTTGCAAGGGCTCGTAAATGATGCTTACATGCTCTTTGTAAGCGACGTGGCGACGGCTAGAAATTTAGATATCAAGAAAAAAGATGAGTGGGCAAACGCAAGGGTCTTTTTGGCACACAACGCCCTAAAGATGGGGCTAATTGACAGCCTTGGTAGCTACATAGACGCTCAAAACGAGCTAGCTAAAATGAGCCTCGTAGATGAGCCAGTTTGGCAAGAAAAACCGCAGATCGAAAAGATAATGGAGAAATTTACAAAGCAAGGCATAAACTCGCTTTTTAGTGCATTTTTTGAGACAAAGCTTAGATAATTTTTCAAAAATTTATAAATTTAAGCATCAAACAATAGACTAAGAGAGTTTTAAATAAATTCTTTTAGTCAAGTCAAATGCCAAAATTTTGCAATATTTTTTAGCTTAAACTCGTAAAGAAGATTTGAGATTTTATCTGTTGATTTGATATCCAGCCCAAGATCATTTGCTAATATTTTGTAATAAATTTGCGGATTAGATCCTAGATCGATTGGCGGTGATTTTGAACTTTTGGATAGTTTTTTGCCATCTTTTAAAAGCAGCTTATGATGAATAAAAGTAGCCCCTGAGAAGTTAAATTTTAGCATTTTTGCGATGTATCTTTGAGCTAGTGTGCAAGGTAGCAGATCTTCCCCTCTAACAACCAAATTTACGCCCATATCCTCGTCATCTATCACGCTTGCAAGGTTGTAAGCCGGAGTAAAATCTTTTTTATAAATTACAAAATCACCCATTTGCGCTGATACAGCCTTACCAAGCTCATCGTCTTCATCAATGCTTAACCTAATGGCGGTTTTATCTTTTATAAATTTTAGATTTTTATTTTTACAAATTTTAGTGTAAATGCCGTTTTTATAGGCATTCTTTGTAGCTCTAGAACATTCGCAGATATAAATTTCATCTAGTTTTTCAAGCACATCTTCATATCTTTTGGCTCTTACTTTGAAGCTAAAATTTTGCTCAAAATCACTCGTGCAAGTAGGCCCTTTATCGCATTCAAGCCCTAAAAATTCTAAAACATCAAAGATATTTTGAACAAATTCGCGCCGGTATCTACTAAGGTCATAGTCATCAATACGTAAGTGCAAAATGCCGCTTACTGAACATGTCAAAAGATAAGTTAGGATGAAGTTATAAGCGTTACCAGCATGTAAAAATCCGCTTGGTGTAGGAGCGATACGAGAGACTATGCCACCATTTGGTGGCAAATAGTCATTAATCTCTTGGTCTAGCCTCATTTACTCTTAAAGTACGTCCGCCTAGCTCTTTTTCATTTAATGCATCTATGGCTCTTTGTCCCTCATTTGCATCATCCATTTCAACAAAGCCAAAGCCTTTTGAGCGGTCAGTTTCTCTATCTTTTACTATTTTTGCTCGCTTTACTTCACCAAATTGTGCAAAAGCTTCCTTTAATTCTGCCTCTGTCGTTCTATACGACAAATTTCCTACATAAATATTCACAGGAGTGTTCCTTAAAAAAATTACCGATTTATTCGGTTAGTGTGATAATAGCTAATTTTCGTCAAAAAGATGTAAAAAATCAAAAATTTATTATATTTTTTTGAAAAATATTCTTAAAAGATACAAACTCGTATATATAGAGCTTCTATAACTATCACTAAATAAAATCTAATCTTAAGTTTAAAAAGAATAATTAAATAAAAAATTATTTTATCTTTATAAGCTATTTATAAAGTAAATCATTCTTTACTTTAAGATACGCTTCATCGCCAAGTAAATTTTTAACTATAAAAAGCGCAAATTCCATTGAAAATGCAGGCCCTTTTGCTGTAATAATGTTTTGATCTTTTAAAACATTATTATCGCTCACGTAGCCTCTTTTGTCGCTTCTTACATTTTCTTCAAATCCTGGGTAGCAAACAAAACGGTCTTTGAGTACACCAGCACTCTCAAGCACCATAGGAGCAGCACAAATAGCACAAATAAGCTTATTGCTTTTATCAAAATTTTGCAAAATTGCTTTGAGCCTTGTATCGTTTGCTAGATTGCTAGCTCCTGGAAGTCCCCCAGGAAGGACGATCGCATCGTAGTCTAGCTCCTTCATCTCGCGAAGTGTCACATCAGCTTTTACGCATATATTGTGGCATCCTTTGATATTTACGTCATTTAGCCCAACAATAGAAGCTATCGCTCCAGCTCTACGTAAAACATCAACAGAAGTTAGTGCTTCTATCTCCTCAAATCCATCAGCTAAAATCACAGCAACTTTTTTCATAAATTTATCCTTTACAATAATATGTTTTATTTGTTAAGTAAAATTTTATATAATATTGGCTTATTTCACAAGAAAGGACAGAGCATGCAAGTAAAAATTATTTACTGCAACTCTTGAAACTATCGTCCGGTAGCTTCTCGTGTAGAAGATGAAATAAAAGCGAACTTTAGTGATGCAAGAGTCGAAAAGGTTATAGGTGATGGTGGAAATTTCATCGTCGAGGTTGATGGAGATGTTATATTTTCTAAGAAAGATCGTATCGGAAATGAAGAAGCGAGATTTCCTCACGGTGAAGAGATCACAACTCTTATAAACAAACATCTTAAAGAAAAGTCGGCTTAATGCTAGCTACCGAGACGGGAAACCGTCTCGTTTTTTATCTAATTTTGACTTGCGATTCTACTATCCTAATATAAAAATTTTATAGTTAAAGCGTTAGCCTATCT
>NZ_PIRR01000050.1:0-9247 GCF_003048555.1 Campylobacter concisus
GAGCAAAGCAGATAAGGCTTCCAAATTTTAAGAAAGAGAGCAAGCAAAAAAGCAGCGATGAGCGCCTTTTAAATCTTAGTAAAAGCGTAGATTTTATAGATACGATTTTTCAAGAAATTTCACTTGAAAATGTGCAAATAGGCGATGATTTTAAACTAAAAATTCTATTTTTAGATGATATATTTTTTGTTGATAGCCCTTATTTAAATGTGGATATTAAATTCCAAAACGAACAGCAAGACGGAATAGATCTTTTTAGCGTTAGAAATTTAAGCTTTAAGGATTTTAACGTCAGCATTAGCGGCGAAGGAAGTGCAGATTTTGATAAAAATGACTATAAATTTGAAGGAAATTTCACCTCTCATGAGCTGCACGGTAAGCTAAATTTTGCTCTAAAAGATACATTTTTAACCTACAAAGCTTACGATGTCGAGGCTGGAAGCATTAAAAACTTCATTGATGAGCTTGATAGACGCATAGAGCTAAATAATGAAGTTAAAAACTGGATATATGGATACATCGTTGCTGATGATTACGAGCTAAAAGAGATAAATGGCAAGGCTGATCTAGCTAAAAATGACTTTTATCTAAATGATCTAAATGCCACCGCAAATACTAAAAATTTGCTTGTTAAATTTGAAAAAGGCTTGCCAGCCGTAAATGTAGGCGAGGCAAATATCACGCTTAAAAACTCAAAGCTTAAATTTGATCTTATTTCGCCTATTTACAAGGGCAAAAAGCTTGATGGCTCAAGCGTTGTGATAAATAATATCTTTGATGAAAAAAGCGCAAATTTAGAGCTACTTATAAAGACAAAATCGATCTATGATGAGGCAATAAATGACATTTTAAGAGCCTACAATATCATCGTACCAGTTAGACAGCTAAGCGGAAAAATGGATGCTAGCTTAAAAATTTTAATCAAACTTGATGAAAAAAGCCTAGAAAATTTTGATGAAAAAAGCGTTATCACAAATGGTGAGTTTAAAATCAGCGATGCAGTCCTAGAAATAGCCGGAAGTAAATTTAACGCTAAAAGCGCCCTTGTAAAGCTCATAGATACAACAAATTTAAGCATCGATGCTACTGGTTTTGGGCTTGACTTTTTTAAGGCAAATGCCAAAACAAATATAGATTTACAAAAAAGCACTGGCGAGATAAAAGGCACAATAGAAAGCTTTGATCTAAAAGAAAAAAATGATGAAATTTTAGCCTTTAAAAATGAGCCATTTACTGCTTTTTTAGACTTTAGCAAGGATGATAAGACTTTACTTAAGATAGAACCGTTTGGGCTTGATATGAGCTTTGGAGATGAGAATGTTATCTCAACAAAAAATAGCAAATTTATCATGCAAAACTCGCCAGTTTTAAAGCAAAACGGCGTGCTTGACTTTGATGAAATTAGTATCAAAAGCAATGATTTTGTAGATCTTGATATTTTGGCCAAAGAAGTAAAATTTGATATGCCGTTTTTAGATAAAAATGGTTCAAAGTATGAAAATGATGATCTTAAAATTTTAGTCTCAAAAGCTGGTGTAAAAGTAGATAGTGCAAGTAAAAAGCTAGGCCTAGACATAAAAGAAAAAGCCATAAACGTAAAAACTCAAGATCTAGATTTGCTAGTACTTGACGATAACGAAACCAGCGAGCAAAGTACACCGCTTGAGCTTTTAGCAAAAAATGGTGATATTATTTTAAAAGATCTAAACAAAACACTGCCATTTACTAGCTTTAGCGCCGAAAAAAAGAGCAAAAGCATCTCACTAAATGGCCTAGCAAAACAAGGTAGACTTGGCTATTTTAACGATGAAAAGAGTATAAACTTAGACGCAACCGACATAAGCGGTGAATTTATCAACGATCTTTTTGGTATCAAGAGCTTTGAGGGCGGTAAATTTCGCTTAAAACTTCTTGGAGAAAACACAAAAGATTTTAAGGCAGAGGTAAGATTTTTTGGAACATATCTCAAGGACTACATCTTTTATCAAAGGTTGCTTAGCTTCCTAAACTCGGTTCCATCGCTTCTTAGCTTTAAAACGCCTGACTTTAATGACAAGGGATTTACCGTTAAAAATGGTAAAATTTTACTCACTAGAAATGGCGATATGATCGAGTTTTTAGCGATTGAAATGATAGGCACAAGTGCTGATATCGGCGGGCGTGGCACGATCGATCTAAAGAGTAAAAAGATAAATATCGACCTTGAGCTAAAGCTACTAAAAGACGCTAGCAGTATCATTGATAAAATTCCACTGGTAAATCAAATAATCCTTGGCAAGGACCGCTCGCTCTCAACTGTCATCGCCATACGTGGCACTACCGATAAGCCTGAATACTCGACACAGATCTTGCAAGACGCCTTGCTTTCGCCACTAAAGATAATAAGAAACGTCCTGCAAGCTCCGTTTTTGATATTTGAGTAGTTTAAATCTGCAACGCATGGAAATTATAGAAAAATTATTGGCTGCTTCTAAAGCTAAGAGTGGACACTCATTTTTGATTATATATATTATCCTAGGCTCGCAAAGCGCGTAAAAAGGATGTCGAAAGCTAAAGATCAAGGCTTTGATAGCTATTTTTTAATACTATAACCATTAAAATATTTTGATAAAAAACATGAAATTTTACATATAAAAATATGTAAAATTTACTTCATCTCAAGGCGCATCAGATACATATCCTCGCCGTCAGTCACCTTTAAATTTTGACTTTTACACTTTGGACAGGTGAAGTTATTTTCGCTAAGCTCCCCACCAAATCCACACTCCAAACACTCTACAACAATGCCTTGTAAATTTATGACAAGCTCGGCATTTTCACAGATCGTACCAGCCTTATAAACATCAAATGCACTCTGCAAATAATGAGGCTCCACTCCGCTTAAACGGCCAACCTTTATCTCAATCTTGCTTATCTCTTTGGCATTTTCTTTGGCGGCATTTTTCTCGCAAAGGCTAACTAAATTTTGAACGATACTAAGCTCGTGCATTAGCAGATCCTTGGTAGTAGCTCGCCCTTTGGCGGCTCGAGAAATCTTCTTGATTTATAGGCATTTTCGATGATGACACGCTCGTTTTTGGCTTCCATTACCTTGCCAATTATCATCGCATTTTGATCAAATTCTCTTAAAATTTTAAGTGCGTCCTCAGCCTCGCTCTCATCAACAGCCATCACAAAAGTGCCTTCATTTGCAAGCTCATAAGGCTCAAATCCAAAGAGCTCGCAAACTCCCATAACTTCGTTTGCTACCTTGATATTTTCTTCAAAAACCAAGATGTCAAATTTACTAAATTTAGCCCACTCATTTAGCACCGCACTTAGTCCGCCCCTAGTCGCATCACGCATGCACTGCGGCTTTATGCCAGCGCTAAATAGCTTTAAAACAACCTCTTTTAGACTCTTGCAGTCACTTTTTAGATCAAGCCCAAGCTCAAATTCTTCTCTAGCTGCAAGCACCACACCGCCGTGTCTGCCAACATCTCCAGAGATTAAAATTTTAGCCCCTGCTTTTAAATTTTTAAGCTCCACGCCTTCGCAAACTATCTCGCCGATACCTGCTGTGTTTATAAAAATTTTATCGCATTTGCCCTTTGGCACTACCTTTGTATCGCCACAAACGACGCTTACGCCGCTCTCTTTGCAGGTTTTTGCAAGTGAGTTAAGCACGCGCTCAAGCTCCTCCATACTAAGCCCCTCTTCGATGATGAGCGAGCAGCTTAGGTATTTTGCGCTTGCTCCAACCATCACTAGGTCGTTTATCGTGCCACAAGCTGCGATCTTGCCGATGTCTCCGCCATTAAAAAAAATAGGAGTTACCACAAAGCTATCAGAGCTAAATGCGATCTTGCCGTTTAAATTTAGTATCGCCGAGTCGTTGCTCTGCCTTAAAATTTCATTATCAAAAATTTTAAATATCGTCTCGTTTATAAGCGAGTTCATCTCCTCGCCGCCGCCGCCGTGGCTTAGCATTATCTTTTTCATTAAATTCCTTAACCAACTCTTGCGTATTTAAAATAAGCCGCACAAGCGCCCTCACTTGAGACCATGCACGATCCTATCGGATTTTGTGGATTGCAAACCTTGCCAAAGACTTTGCACTCTGTCGGCTTTGCTAGCCCTCTTAAAATTTGCCCGCAAATGCAAGCCTTGCTCTCGCCAGCACTCTCTACGCTGCAGTCAAACTGCACTCTAGCGTCAAGATAGGCAAATTCATCTTTTAGCTTCATGCCACTTTGCGCTATCTCGCCAAGGCCTCTCCAGACAAAGTCGCACGGCTCAAAGTACTTAGCTATGAGCTCTTTTGCTCTTAAGTTGCCCTCTTCTTTGACCGCCCTTGCATACTCGTTATAGACTTCATATGTGCCTGCGTTTTGCTGACGGACTAAATTTAGCACACTTGCCATGATGTCAAGCGGCTCAAAACCGCTAATGGCGATCGGTCTTTTAAACTCATCTGCCAGCTCTTTGTAAATTTTACTTCCAGTGATGACGCTCACGTGGCTTGGCCCCAAAAATGCGTCTATTCTTACGTTTTCGTCGCTCATTATCGCTCTAACTGGAGCTGGGACGGTTACGTGATTTATATGAAAGTATAAATTTTTAATGCCCTCTTGTACCACTTTTTCAACCAAATTTGCACTCATCGGAGTCGTCGTCTCAAAGCCAATGGCAAAAAATATGACCTTTTTGTCTGGATTTTGCTTAGCGATATTTAGCGCATCAAGTGGCGTGTAAAGTGCTCTTATATCGTGCCCCTCGCCGCGAAGCTTTTGCAAGCTTGTCTTTGAGCCAGGCACTCTTAGCATATCAGCTAGCGTGCAAAAGATCACATTCTCCATGCTAGCTAGCTTACAGGCCTCATCTATGCGGCTTTTTGGCATCACGCAGACTGGACAGCCTGGGCCGTGGACGAAATTTATATGCTCTCCAACTAAGCTTGGCAGTGCAAATTTCATAATGCTATGCGTGTGACCACCGCAAATTTCCATGATATTTAGGGGCTTTGTGCTCTCTTTTTGGATAAGTTTTGAAAGGGCTAGGATTAAATTTTTATCGCGAAAGTCATTGATAAGATCCATCAAATTTTCCCCGCATCCATATCATCAGCGATCTTTTGATAGACCTCTAAGCTCTCAAGCGCAAACTGCGTATCGATCTTTTGCATGGCGTATCCAACGTGGATTAGCACGTATTCGCCAACTTTTACCTCTTCAGAGATGAGATCTAGGCTTACCTTTCTAGTAACGCCCAAGGTTTCAACGGTAGCAACGTTGTTTTCATCTATTTCTATTACTTTTGAAGGAATCGAAAGACACATTATCTTAGCTCTTTTTTAAATTCCAAATAACTTATCCATTTATCGATGCCCTCGCCTGTTTTGCTGTCTATCACAAAGATATCAACCTTTGGATTTAGCTTTCTAGCGTCGTTTTTCACTCGCTCGATATCAAAGTCAAAGTGCGGCGCAAGCGAAGCTTTTGTGATAAGTAGCACGTCAGCAGCCCTAAACATCACTGGATATTTGCTAACCTTGTCATCGCCCTCTGGCACTGAAAGAAGCACAGCGTTAAAGTGCGAGCCAACGTCGTAGCTTGCAGGGCAAACCAAATTTCCAACATTTTCTATAAAGACCAGATCAAGCTCATTTAGTGGCAGGTGATGAAGCCCCTCATGCACCATAAATGCGTCCAAATGGCAGGTCTGACCTGTGCTTATCTGGTGAGCTTTTGCGCCAGCTTTTACTATACGGTCAGCATCTTGATTTGTCTCCAAGTCTCCCTCGACAACGCCTATTTTAAATTTACCAGCCTTTATCGTAGCCTCTAAAAGCGTAGTCTTGCCAGCGCCTGGGCTACTCATCAAATTTACACAAAGTATCTTTTTCTCATCAAGATGCGCTCTGTTGTGAGCGGCCTCTTTGTCGTTTTCAGATAGAATTTTCTCTATCACGTCTATGGTTTTACTCTCGTTTAGCACAGGGTGTGCGTGAGCCTCATGGCTATGCTCATGTGCGTCATGAGCGTGATCTGTATGTCCATCATGAGTGTGTGGGTGCGAGTGAGTGGTGCCATTAGCGTGAGTGTGAACGTGGGCGTGATTACCCATTGAACAACCGCAATCTTTACACATTTTTTCATCCTTTTTTATTAATTTATGGAGATTTTAACTCTTAAATTTAAAAATAAAATTAAAATTTAGGAGTTTTGGCAAATAGATCAAAATTAATTAATTTATTTAAATTTTTATTTAAATTTAAAAATATAAATGAAATTTACACAAGAATTTTGACTAAATTTACTTTACTCTTTTTGCCTAACATCATCCAACTTATCAAAATTTTCATCACCGAGTAGTTTTTTGCTATTTTTTTGGGCATTCTTTTGGATTATTAAATCCTTTAGCCTAGCCTTGCCATTATCCATCACCATCAAAACCGCATACGCATCAACGTCTTCTTCTCTCATTTCATCTTCAGTATTAGCTGCACTATCAGGCGACATATAAAAGTGCTCTATGCCGTATTTTACGAGCGAGTAGCCATCATATCTACCAGCTAAAAACACTCCATTCTCTGGCTTGCTTATACTAAATTTGGAAAAGCTGTAAGTGCCATTAACATCTGGCTTTAAAACAGCATAAACTCTAGCCCCATCTCTTACTCTCTCATCGTATTTATCGATATAGCGGTCATCTTTATCATTTTCGTCAAAATTTCTTGAATGAAAATTTGAAAAATCATAGTTTAAATCAACATAATTTCCCCGAAAAAGATCTCTTGGATCGTAAAGACTTACCCTTACTCTCACCTCTTGCCCAAAATAAAGTGGCATAAGTGCGTAGCCAAGCATAATGCCAATAAGCAAAATTTGAAAAACTACAGCTACTATTAATACTTTTATCTTCATTTTTTACGTCCTTTTCTAGCGACAACTAGCACTATGAAAGCAAATACCATAAATAGCGCCGTAGCACCAATATAATCACCTATGAGTTGGAAATACCTCACGGCTGCAACCAAAAATATCATACAAAGACCGAGTTTTAACTCACCTTTTTTGATAAGGACTGCAGCTGTTATGATATTTGCGAGCGAAAAAAATATATTTGCGTAGCCAGGCCCGTAGCTAAAGACAAATGGCAACGACACGAGCAATGCCCCAAGCAGCAAACCACTCTTGTTTTTTTCTTTAAAAAATAGTGCAAAATAAGCAACACTAAATAGAATAAAGACAAAGCCAAAGTTGCTTTTAAAAAACGACTTCACAAACCAAAGCTCTTCATCTCCAACCTCAAATAAATTTCTTTCTTCAAATAAAAATAGACAAAATAGCAACACAAAAATGCCAAAATTTTTACCAAATTCTTTTGCAAATGTGCCAAGTCCTGCTCTAAATTTATCTAGTAGCGGCGAAATGCTAATAAGTAAAAGTGCATAAGATAGCGATACGATCGCAACCATAGGAAGTCCAAACAAAAATCCATAATCAAATATCGCTCTAAGACCACTAATATAGCCGCAAAATGAAATGATGTATATAAAGATATCTATAAAAAACACAAAAGCAAGCCATTTTGAGTCGTCTTTGTAAAGCGTATATGCGCCAAGTACTATAAAAATGATAAAGCCAAAACCAAAATCGCCCTGATAGCCTCTCATAAAAAACCAAACCGTTGCAAAGATAAGGCTTTGGGCTACCAACACACCTTTTTTACTAGCAAAAGAAACCGCAAACGCTCCGATACTCCAAAGCAAGATACCACCGCTTGGCTCATCGCTAATGTTATAAATTTGAGCAATAAGAGCAATCGCTGCACCAAAGCAGAAATTTCCAAGAAAAAGCATCGCCGTTGATAGATTTTCCTTTCCCTTTACGAGATAGTAAATTCCACCAAAATTTACAAGCCCAAGCATAAACAACACAAGTGCTAAACGTCCTAGTCTTGGTATCTCTTCCCAGTTTGCACCAATGAGCGTAAAAAAGGCTAGTGCAAAAAATAGATATGCTACGAGCCTTAGGACAAAACTTATCTTGTCACTATGAGCGTCAGGGTCGATGTCATATAAATTTGCTATTTTTATAGCGGTCTCTTTATCGACTATGCCGTCACTTTGCCACCGATCCAGCTCTTTTGCTAGAAAAATTCTATTTAAAAAGTTCATTATTCACACTCTCTTTTATAAGATATACAAAACACCAAATTTCCAGCAAGTGCCTTAAATGCCGTATTTATGTACATTGACACTGCCTTAGTCTTTCAACAAAAAAATATAATTGTGATTTAAAATATAAAAAAATACAGAAGCTAAAATACTGCCGATAATAAAAATTTTTTAGCAAGGTAGCTTGGGCCAGACTCCTAAGCTTTGCTTTAAAAATTTCTCGCTTAAGTCTAAACCCAAGTAAAAAGAAAAAAACGGCCATCAAACTATCATTTACCAAAAGGATAAGGGGCTTTTGTATCGGCGATCTGCCAAAATTTAGCCTTGTATCGATTTGTAAAAATGAGTTATAAAAACTGCTTAAAAAAATATTTTCAAAGATAAATGCCACTAAAGCAGCAGCGATAAGAAAGATACCACCGCTAGCTTCACCTATAAAAAAATCCCAAAAATTCCTAAAACCCATAAAGACCCTTAAAAAACTAAAACCTAGGAATAGCTGCCCTTGTGAGTTTAGAAAATTTTACACCCTTTAAGCCGGCGATCCTTTCAGCAAAGCGTTCAATTTTGCCAGCCTCGCCTCTTATTGAAATCGTTTCTAAGCAGTTATGGTGATCGACATGAACATGGTTTGTGCAGATGATTTTCACATCAGAGCTATGCTCTATATCCATCTTTTTATTCACCAAATCGTTGTGATGATGCATATAAATGAGCGTCAAAACCCCGATCAACTCCTCACTAGCGTCTTTCCAGCTATCACTTACGATCTTTTCACGTATCAAATCCCTCGTAAATTCGCTCCTAGAAGCGTAGCCTTGTTCGCTAACCTTTTTATCTAGTTCGTCTAGTAACTGACTAGGTAAAGAAACACTAAAACGTATAACACTATCCATTTTCTGCTCCTTTCTCGTTTGATTACCGTTTATAATCATTATACATCACTTATTAGAAAATGTGGATAAATAATAATAAATTTGCCCTAAATTTACGTTAGAATCGTTGCTACAGAATTTTTTATTGATATAAAATTTCAAATTTGCTTTAGTAAATTTTTTGTAAATAAGTTCGAGTAAAGTCTTATTT
>NZ_PIRR01000051.1:0-9104 GCF_003048555.1 Campylobacter concisus
ATTTTATATGTAAATTTTTGTTGGATTATACAATAAACTTTTTATGCTAAAAAAAATCAAATTTTTACCGATATAAAAACAAGCGGAATCATTTTTGCTTAGAGTGAATAAAAATTTAGGAAAAAATTATGAGAATAACAAACCAACTACGTTTTAGTCAGACTTTGCATGACTACCAAAAAAATATGACTGGTGTAAATAAAAGCTATAAGCAGCTCTCAAATGGTTTGAAAATTCAAGATCCATACGATGGTGCTGCGACTTATAATGATGCGATGAGGCTTGATTATGAAGCGACTACTCTCACTCAAGTAGTTGATGCCACTGGTAAATCTGTAAATTTCTCAAAAAATACAGATAATGCGTTGCAAGAGTTTGAAAAACAGCTTGAAAATTTTAAGACAAAAGTAGTCCAAGCGGCTAGCAGCGTGCATAGTAAGACATCGCTAGAGGCTTTGGCAAATGATCTTCAAGGCATAAAAAATCACCTTGTGAATATTGCAAACACTTCGGTTAATGGGCAGTTTTTGTTTTCTGGAAGCGCTGTTGATACAAAGCCAATAGATGGTGCAGGAAAATATCAAGGCAACCGTGATTATATGAAAACATCGGCTGGCGCTCAGGTTGAGCTTCCTTATAATATCCCAGGATATGATCTATTTCTAGGAAAAGATGGCGATTACAGTAAAATTTTGACAACAAATGTTCGTTTAGCTGATCAAACTAGAACCGATATCTCTTATGCGCCAAAATTTCTAAACGATAATAGCAAGATAAAAAATATGATCGGGCTAAATTACGCTAGTGATTCAGTGGTTAGAAGTGACGGCTCTTATAATGGCACAACAAATCCTGATTATGATTTTTTAGACAATTCAAATGTAAATTTTCCAGATACATATTTTTTCATGCAAGGCAAAAAGCCAGACGGCACGACATTTACCAGTAAATTTAAGATGAGTGCAAATACAACAATGGCTGGGCTTATGGAAAAAATCGGAATGGAATTTGGCAATACAAAAACAACAAAAGTTGTTGATGTAAGCATAAATAACGATGGACAATTTAATATAAAAGATCTTACTAAAGGCAACCAGACTATTGACTTTCATATGGTTGCGGCCACATCAGTAGCACCAAATCGCGGCGCAATCGCTCAAAACAACGCGCTTGATGCGGTAAATTCTCTTGAAGGTCTTGAAACAATGGCAAATAATGTTCCAAAAACGGTTCATATCACTGAGTTTGTAAAGAGCAAATATACTGATAAAGATGGAAATGCGACAAATGCATTTGACTATGATAAGGTTAGATTTGAAAGAAAGGATAATGAGCTAATCGCAAATTTACCTCAAGTAGCTAGAAGAACGGGCGAATATGCAACAGATCAGACAAAGCTAAGTGAAGTCTCTGGTACAAAGGAGAGCTACGATAGAAATTTATATCCAAAAGATGTTGATGCTAGAAAGAGAGAGCTCTTTAATATCGACAACCAAGAGATAAATTTACAAGTAAAGTCAATCACTGGTACAAAATATGATATAAAGGTAAAAATGGGTACAGCAGGGGGTACAAATACTCCAGTGCAATTTGAAATAACATCTACACCACCAGGTGGCACGCCTTCTGCACCTAGGACTTTAACTGTTTATAACTCAGATGAGTTTGGAAGTTACAGAACTTATGCTAGTGATTTTACTTATAGGCAGCTCATGGATATCGTTGCTATGGCAGCAAGCGATAATATTCCAAACCCTCCACATGCAGAAAACGCAAATTTTGATACAGATATAGAAAAAGTAAAAAGAGATCAAAACTATAATGCCTATAAAGAGGCTTTATCAAAAACAAAGGGCGCGGTAGAGACGACTTTGGATGATAAAGGCAGAATGGTTTTGACTGATAAGACAAAATCAGTAACAAACATAGAAGTAACTATGCATGATGCAAAAAATAGCGATAAATTTGATGGCGATAGTACTGGTAGAGATACAGCTGGTAATGCTGGCCACCCTCAAGGAAAGGGTTCTGTATTTAGTTTTAATGAAAATAATGCTTTAACTATTGATGAGCCAAGTACGAGCGTTTTTCAAGACCTTGATAATATGATCGAAGCTGTTAGAAAGGGATATTATAGAGCTGATGCAAATAGTAATGATCCACGAAATACTGGCATGCAAGGCGCATTACAAAGGCTTGATCATTTAATAGATCATGCAAATAAAGAGCTTACAAAGATCGGCTCTCAATCAAGACTTTTAACTGCTACAAAAGAGCGAGCCGAAGTAATGAAAGTGAATGTGCAAACTGTTAAAAATGATGTAATTGATGCAGACTATGCGGAGTCATATCTGAAATTTACGCAGCTTTCACTATCTTATCAAGCAACTCTACAAGCAAGCGCAAAGATAAATCAACTAAGCTTACTAAATTATTTAAATTAAAATTTAAATCAGCAGGCCACCTAGCTTGCTGATTTTTTAAAATTAAACTCAAGCGTGCTATAATAAGCCTTTTTTATAAAGGATCTAAAATTTTACGACATATCTTATTTACAATTTTTGTTTGCATTTTTATATATTTTGGTATCGCTACAGCTGCTCCAACTGCTGATTTTGTTGGCTCGCTTGGACAAAGCCTTGGTATTTTAAATATCAAATATTTTGGACTTATTGCGTATGTTTATCCATTTTTATTGATCATTTTGGGCTATTTTGTCTATAAAAATTTTAAGAAATTTGACTTTGATTTTGCTCAGTTTTTGGTAGGAATTTTTCTCTTTTTTATAGCTTTTTTGATGTTTCAAGCCTTGAGTGCTTCAAGTGCAAATGGCGGTATAATTGGAAATTTCATAGTTAGTGCCTTAAAAGAGGTGATCGGCTCTATCGGCACTGCGGTTGCTATACTTATGATGTTTATTATCTCACTTGGGCTTGCTTTTAGGGAAAATTTTATAATTGTTTTAAGAAAGGCATTTGTGGATAAAGAGATAAAAGTCCATGAAGAGAGAAATTTAAAAGAGATAAAACAAAAGCAACTTCCAAAAATCGAACGCAAAAGACAAAAGAATAATGATATAAAAGAAGAAGAGCTTATAGAAGCTCAGGTACTAAATGATGATGAACAGAATTTAGATGAAGAGATAGAGCCTGAGCCAGAAAAAGAGAGTAGGGCCTCAACTATAAACGGAGTTGAAATTTTAAACGAAGTGGCTGAGAATAAGAAGCTGCTTGATCAAATAGAACGAGGAAATGTGGAAAAGCCAAAGAATTTTGTCTTACCACCGCTTAAATTTTTAAACGATCCGCCAAAACGCTCGCATAGCGTAAATGAAACGGAAATCGATCAGCAAATTTCTAATTTGCTTGATAAACTCCGTAAGTTTAAAATAGACGGCGATGTGGTTAGAACTTATACTGGGCCTATCGTCACGACATTTGAGTTTCGTCCAGCTCCACATATCAAGGTAAGTAAAATTTTAACGCTTCAAGATGACCTAGCGATGGCACTAAAGGCTCAAACGATCCGTATCCAAGCGCCAATCCCCGGCAAAGATGTCGTAGGCATCGAGGTGCCAAATCAAAACTTAGAGACAATCTATCTAAAAGAAATTTTAGAGAGCGAAGTCTTTAAAAATGCAAGTAGCCCGCTAACTATGGTGCTTGGCAAAGATATCGTTGGTGCTCCTTTTGTGACTGACCTTAAAAAGCTACCTCATTTGCTAATCGCTGGAACTACAGGATCAGGCAAGAGTGTCGGTATAAACGCGATGCTTTTAAGCCTGCTTTATAGAAATAGCCCACAAACTTTACGTCTAATGATGATAGATCCAAAAATGCTTGAATTTAGCATATATAACGATATCCCACATCTTCTAACCCCAGTTATCACAGAGGCCAAAAAGGCGATCACTGCACTTGCCAATATGGTCGCTGAGATGGAGCGAAGATATAAGATAATGAGTCAAACTCGTACGAAAAATATAGAGAGCTACAATGAAAAGATGAAAGAGGAAGGCGGCGAGCAGTTCCCGTACATCGTTGTGATCATTGACGAGCTTGCTGATCTCATGATGACTAGTGGCAAGGATGTGGAGCTTTATATCGGCCGTCTAGCACAGATGGCAAGAGCTAGCGGTATACACTTGATAGTGGCAACCCAGCGCCCAAGTGTCGATGTTGTGACTGGCCTTATAAAGGCAAATTTGCCAAGTAGGATAAGTTACAGGGTAGGGCAGAGGATTGATAGTAAGGTCATTCTTGATCAAATGGGAGCTGAGAGCTTGCTTGGACGAGGAGATATGTTATTTACACCTCCAGGAAGTCCTGGTGTGATAAGACTGCATGCGCCATTTGCTAGCGAAAAAGAGATAGAAACGGTTGTAAATTTCTTAAAAGAGCAACAAGATGTGGCTTATGATGAGAAATTTTTAATAGAAGAGGGCACAAGCGGAAGTGTAGCCACTGGTACTCTAGGAGAAGATGAGCTTGATGAGCTTTATGAAGAGGCTAAAGAGATCATTTTAAGTGAGCAAAAGACGTCAATAAGTTATCTGCAAAGACGTTTAAAAATAGGTTACAACAAAGCTGCAAATATAATCGAACAAATGGAAAAAATGGGTGTTTTAAGCCCAGTGAATGCAAAAGGACAAAGAGAAATTTTATAGCTAAAGTCATAAATTGCTTTAATTTTAGAATTTTAATTTTTATTAAAATTCTAAAAAGTCTTGACAAAGCGCATTAAAATCTATATAATTACAACTCTTAAAAACATTGGGGTATCGCCAAGCGGTAAGGCAACTGGTTTTGGTCCAGTCATTCAGAGGTTCGAATCCTCTTACCCCATCCACTTTTTAAATCCAAAATAATACTTATCGCGGAGTAGAGCAGTGGTAGCTCGTCGGGCTCATAACCCGAAGGTCGGCGGTTCAAATCCGTCCTCCGCAACCAAATGCCCATTTTATCGATGTTTGAAACACTTTTTAAAATGCTTAAATTATTCTGAAATTGATTTTAGTAAATTTTCGATAGTTTCTTTAGATTTTTTAACGTTTGCAGTAATATATTTTTGTGTTGTAGTTATATTTGTGTGCCCCAATGTAAATGATACTTGCTCGATGGGAATTTTTAAATAATTAATTGAATATGTGCCAATTAAATGCCTTATGTCGTGAAGCCTGATTTTAGGTAAGTTATTCTTTTTAAGAAGTGAAGCCCAGCTTTTACGCAAATCTTTAAATTTATCATTAGTCATAGGATTAATAAAGACATAATCGTTTAGCTTATTTTCTTTCTTGGCTATCAAAAATCTTTTATAAAGACGATTAAAAAGCTCATCACTCATTTTATAAATCATATTTCTTTTGGCCTTATTGATTTTAAAGGGGATAATATAAGTCCTGGTCTTAAAATTTATATCGCTAAATTTTAGGCTTAATACTTCATTCTTTCGTCTGCCGTGAAGTAGAAAAAAGAATATATCAGAGCTTGCATCGGTATTTTCACTAATAGCCTTAATAAAGCGTTTTTGAATAGCGATCGAGTAATCAAAATACCTTTTATTATCAAACTTTGGTAGCTCAATAAAATCGCAAGGATTTTTATTTATTAACTCCAGCTTTATACCTAGCTTGAAAATAACCTTTAGCTTTGCAACGATATTCTTAATAGTTTTTATCTTGTAATCTTGCTTGATAAGATCATTGCAAAACTTTTGTATATCGATAAAATTTATATCTTCTATTTCTCTTAAGCCAAGTGAGTTTTTAAAATGCTTGTTATAAGTAGCTATATCGCTTCTTAGAGTGGTTGGACTTAAAATAAGCTCGTAAAAGCTAATGTAATTATTAAAAAGCTCATTTAAACACATTTTTAAAACTCATTACAAATCAAAAATCTATCTACAAAGCTATCAATATCAGGGGCATTAAGATCATGCCTTTCATGATAGTGTGTAAAGTTATCTAAATTTCTATCAAGCATTAAATTTTCAACATAGGCTAAATGCTGGGCATTTACATCACCGCCCAAGCTTTGATAGTAATTGACTAACTCGTAATCTTTCATTCTGCTTACTGGTTTAGGCTTTTCATCGCTTTTAAAAAGCTCATCGCAAAGCTTTAAAATTTGCCTTTGTTTTAAATTAGTGCCAAAGATTTTTATTTCATCTTGTACGTTTTCATCTTTTTGGCTATCAATTTTCAATCTATCGTAAAAATTCATAAGCCTACCGCTTATATAATGCTCCAATCTGCCATTTAAATAAATAATCTCTTCTTTATTGAAAGGCAAATTTATATATATGTAATCATCTTTTTTATTCCACTCGAGTATTGCTCTGTGATCGTTCGTTAAGTCGTTTAAGTGATAAAAGTCTTGCATCGTGCTAATAAAATTAATCTTCCTATATACCCATAATGGCACTTTAGTGCGTGAGCTTATAAATCTTCTTACTTTGTGCTTTACATACCAGGCTGAAAGCTCGTCAAAATCTTGCGTTTCTTTTAAGTTAATGAAAGTCTTTTGGATATACTTCATAACATAGCCGCTAGGATTATTAATACTAGTTTGAAAGCCGTTTAATTCGCCGTTTTTCTCTTGCTCGCTTGTGATAGCATTTATTTTTAGGTTTTGCGGAGCATAAAAAATATCAGTATAAATTCTTTTCATAAAATCTATTGTGTGAGCTGGGACGTAAAATAAAGCGTGAATATGTGGCACGCCATCTTTTTTGTGTGGCTCAAAGCACCTTATATAGCTTCTATCGATATTTTTAAATTTTCTTGAATATCGCATAATAAATAAATTCCATTGATGATTAAGAACGGCTACTAAATCAGAAATACTTAAAGGCGCTGAATTTTTAGACTTATATTTAACTTCATCAGGCAAATATCTATAATCAATTGGCATAAATTTAGAATAATCGCCATTTAATGCACCCCTAAAGCAGCCGTTAAGAGTGATGGTTAAAAATACTGGGACTTGAAAATAATCGATCGCAAAAGAGCTAAACACATTCACGCGATTAGACACTTCGGCGTAATATTTATCGCTAAAGTTGGCCGACATTGAAATATCTAGCAAATTTCTAACCTGGCCATTAACATTAACAAAAGAGAAAGAGCGCATATATTCCCTTTGGCTATCAAGCTTCGCTTGGCAAAGCTCAACGTCAAGGGGAGAAACACCATATAAATTTCTCGCTCGCATAATCGCTTCCTTAAACGTAAGAGTTTTTTATTAATTTGACAAGGGCAGCCATTGTGGCGGACTTCGTCCGCCCATGGCAGCCTTTTTTGGCTACGCCAAAACACATATAGGCGAAAGGGGTGTTTTAAACCCAAAAAGCATATTAGTTGCACGGCTCGATTAAGCAGAATGTGCCAATAAGCTTTATTTCTCGCCTTTTGTAGGGGAAATCCCCTACACCCCTAAAACATTAAATAATTTGAATTGTGAGCGTTAGAACAGAGTTTATCTCGCTGTCTTGCTCGACTGAAAAAAGATACTTTAAAAACCATATATCTTTAAGGATAGGCACGCCATTACGTTGCTTAGAAGTAGTCGTTTTATTAATACCGCTAAGAACTAGAACGTCGCCACGCTTTAAAGAATACGAGCTTTTAAGCTCCTTTTTTGAAACAATGGGCGTTAATGATGTACTTTGAGAGAGAATATCTTCAAGTATTAAGTGTAAGTCAAAATCAATGTGATCAGATAAAATGATAGGCTTTAAATTTATCTTTAAACCAATGTCTTTATATTCGTAACTATCAGTCTTTTGATAATTTAAGTTTGATATATCAGTTTTTGAAACTAAATAAGGGATATTTTGAACAGAACTAAAATAAACTTCAGTGTGATTTTTTGCCGTCAATACTGGCGATGAGATAATTTTTGTAATGCCGTTTGTATCAAGAAAATTTAATATGCCAAAAAAGGCACGATCATCATTTTTAATAATATTTGAATTAGAAATATAAGGGGAAGTAATCAGATTAACATAATAAGCCAAATCGCCGTGATTAAGTGGCTTAAGTAAGCCTTTTAAATTTGTGCCTAAATCTTTAATGTCTTTTAGATTTGTTTCGGTGATAGTCAGTTTAAATGTTACTTGCTCCAGGCTCTTATCAATCTTTGAAATGGCTTCTTTAATTTGATCAAATATATAGTCATCAGCTCTAAAGAAAACCGAATTAGAAGAGGTCGAGTAAGTAGCATTTAAATCAAACTGGCTAAGAATTTTATTAACGTCATCATAAACATAATTTTTTAGCTCGATACGCCTAAGATCATAATCAGGCAATTTTTGAGAGCTTACGTAGTAGAAATTATCCTTTTTATAAAGATATAAATTCTTTGCTTCAAGCATTTTTCTAAACATTGCAATAGTGATCTTAACTTCGTCTTCATAAATGAAATAATATTCGCCCTGGTGTATGCTTTCATCAGTTACAATGGCTATATTGTTAGCCTTGCTTGTAAGACGTGCGAAATCTAAAAGATCAGTATAAATTTCGGCAGCAAACAAGCTATTTAAAAACAGCAGCGGAAGAATTAGAAATTTGATTAAGCTTTTCATCGGAAACACCTTTGTTATTTTTTGAAATTAAATTTTGGAAAACTGGCTTGTCAAATACATAGTAATATTTGACAAGCTCGTGAGATTTTGGCTCATAATAAAAATATAATGGCGTATACATTGAAGATATGTAGCTAAGTAATGATAATGGATATAGGTGATAATCTTCGTCAAAATGGCAAGATAAATTAACGCAAGTAATGTTATAAATATAAATTTCTGGAATATCGGAGCTAATTTTATTATTCTTTTTAGAAGTATCTTTAAATATATCTGGAAAATCAGAAATAGAATATTTTTGTGAACCAGGATCGGAAATTTTATTGAAAGTAGATAAATTGTTTTCGGTTGGAGTATCGCTTTTAAAAATAGACATAACAACAAAATAAAAATAAAGTAAAAGAAAAATAAAAACAACAATAGCTAGCAAAAAATAAAATCTTACAAATGATTTTTTATTTGAACTTTGTCCAGAATGATATAAATTAAATACTTCTTCAAGATATGGAATATTAATAATC
>NZ_PIRR01000052.1:0-8875 GCF_003048555.1 Campylobacter concisus
ATTTAATGCAGTCCAACTAAAATAATACTATTTGAGTCAAATTTCTGTATTGTAAAATTAATGTTATATAAATATTTATACTTTATTTAAGTTCATTTTTGCTTTAATTTTAATTTTAAATATTAATTTCATAGGACTAAACATGAAAATTTCTTACGTTTTAGCATTTGCTTTAGTACCAAATTTAATGCTTGGTGCTGAAGAAACGATAGACCTGGCTCCGGTTACCGTTTCCGCAAAGATACAAAAGTCCGTTCTTGACGAACCGACAAAGGCTCAAATAGTAGGCAAAGGCGCGATACTAGAAAACGGCGACATCGCTAAATCGCTTTTAAATTTGAGCGGCTTTACGATGGAGCGCAAGGGTGGAGGCGGCAGCGAAGTTTATTACCGCTCGCAAACAGCGGCCAGACTGCCGGTGCTGATCGACGGCAGCACGCTAAACGGCGGTTGCGGTATGCGCATGGATACGCCTATCACTTACATCTCGGCGCAAAATTATAGTTCGGTTCGCATCGTAAAAGGCCCGCAAGACGTCAGATACGGCGCGCTCATTAGTGGCGGTATATTTTTCGATAGAGAGATAGCAAGGCTATCAAAACCGAGCTTCGGAGGAAACGTAAGCGTGCTGGGCGGCAGTTTTAGAAGATTTGAAACTGCTGCAGACGTAGCGGCGGGCAACGAGCTGGGCAGCTTAGAAATTTCCGGCGGACACTACCAGAGCAGCGATTATAAAAGCGGCGACGGACAGAAAATGCATACGCACTATAAACGCAACAGCGTTTCGCTCTTGGGTACGCTAACGCCCACGGAAACTACTGCATTGCAGCTAAGCGCGGACCTGGGTAATGGAGAAGCGGCGTATGCCGACAGGATGAGGGACGGCGTGCAGTTTGACCGCAAGTCTTTCGGACTAAAATTTGAACAAGACGTCGGTGAGCACAGGATTAGACTAAGCTCGTACTATCATCAAATCGATCACATAATGGACAACTTCACCATGCGTCCGGTGGTACCGGGCGTTGGACGCGGTAAGGGATATAGCATCAGTCACCCGATACGCGATATGTACGGCTTTAAGCTAGAAGGCGAGTTAAATTTCGATAATCTAACCAGCTTCATCGGCGCCGGTTATTCGCAAGACTCCTTTAAGTGGCGAGGCGCCGGAACGGGCGGAGCCGGCGTATCTAAAGCCGAAATGGACGCCGCCCTATCAAAGCCGCATGTAAAACAGCGCAAGGTAACGTATAAAACTATATACACTCAAAACGAATACATCCTTGAAAACGACTACGGACTTTTCGGCGGTCTTAGGCTAGACGTCGGCGAAAGAAAGCAGCTACTAACGCATAAAAGTAGGAGCGAAAATTTATTCTCCGGCTTTTTTAGATACGAAAAATATCTGCAAAATTTAACGCTTTATGCGGGACTAGGTCATGCGCAGAGGTTACCGGATCACTGGGAAACGAATAAAGACGACAATCTCAAGCTAAATAAAGAAAGAAACACTCAACTAGACTTTGGCACCGTGCTAAAAGACAAAAACTACGAGCTAAACGCGAATTTCTTCGTCTCGAAGATGGATGATTACATAATGATAAAATATAGTCCTATGGGCATGTCATCAAACGTATTTAATACCGATGCCTTACTATACGGCGGCGAAATCGAGGGCGATACGCTGCTAGCCGATATGTTTAGGCTGGGGGCGGGCGTATCCTACGTCTACGGCAAGGTGACTAAAAACGCGGGCGGCCTAAAAGACGGCGACGCGCTGCCTAAGGTTTCGCCTCTAACGTTTAAACTAAGCGCCGGCCTAGAAAAGCCAGACTGGTTCGTCAAAGCCGACTTCTACGCTAACGCGTCGCAAAACCGCACGCAAAAAGGCTACGGCGACGTAGGCGGTATGGACCTGGGCAAGAGCGATAGCTTTTGGACGCTGGGGCTAAGCGCGGGCTATAAATATAAAAATTATCAATTTTTGCTAGCGGCCGAAAATTTAAACGACGCCAAATACGCCTATCATAACTCAAAAGGCGGCTACGGCGGCGGTATCGCAGGCTACGAAACTATCCCGAACGGCACGAGGCTTTATGAGCCGGGTAGAAGTTTTTGGGCAAAATTTAAGGTGCATTTTTAGGGCGTAACTTAATAAATTTGGCATGGCTATAGGCTTAGGATTTGCCCTAGAGCTGTGCCAAATTTAAGTATTTTTACTCTTATCTTCTTAATAATACTCACACTTACTACATTTATTATTAGCAATAAATTGGCACTTGGTATAAAATTTCTTATTAAATTTAAATTTTATATAGATTAAAAGCTTAGATGTAAAATCTCAGAAATTTTTTAAAGGAGAGGTATGAAAAATTTACTTGTAAAATCAAGCTTGGTTCTAGCTTTGGTAAGCTCAGTTGCACTAGCTCAAGGTGCATTTGTTGGTGGTGAAGGTGATTATTCGTTTAACTCAAAAATCAAAACAAAAAACATAGCAAGTAGTGAGAAAAATAACTTCAAAAAAGGTCACTACGGCCTTGGCTTTTATGGCGGTTATGATTTTGACAACTATAGAGCTTATGGTGGTTATTATTATGACTTTAAAGCTAGGAAAAATGCTGGTGAATCAGATGCAAAATGGAGTAAGCATAAATTTTTAGGCGGTGTTGATTATACGCCAAATATCACTGAAAATTTTAAAGCCGTTCTTGGTGGATATACAGGTCTTGGCTACTTGAGCGTTAGAGAGAGATTTAATAACGAAACAAGTAAGAAAAATTTCAAAGGCTTGCTAGTTGGCGCAAAAGCGGGCGGCATCTACTCATTTGATGAACATAACGCGATCGAGTTTGGCTTAAAAGCTGATAAGACTTTTTATAAGAAAAATAGCGGAGCTCAGCTAAGAGATACGACTATAGGAATTTATACAGGCTATACTTATAAATTCTAACATTTAGGCAAGGCTTAGGCTTTGCCTTATTTTGGGCTACTCTCTACCTTCAAGAAGTGGTACGAAAAGACACTCATCCAAGTACTCTTTTTCTAAATTTCCATCTTTATCTTTTTTAAATTTAGCGATAAATTGCTTGCCATCTTTTTTCATTGGAGCTACTAAAATTCCACCATTTTTAAGCTGCTTAAATAAATTTGGTGAGATCTCATCAGCAGCTGCCGAGAGCAAGATACGATCAAATGGCGCATAGCTTCGCCAGCCATTATTACCGTCATCATACCTTACGTGCACGTTTCTGATCTTTAATGCCTCAAAGCGTTTTTTTGCCTCCATGGCTAGTTTCTCTATTCGCTCGACACTAAAAATTCTATGTGCAAGTTTGCTTAAAATAGCTGCTTGATAGCCACTGCCGCAGCCTATCTCTAGGATATTGTCCATATTTTCGCACTCTAGTGCCATTGTCATCTTTGCTACAGTTAGTGGAGAGCTGATCCATTGATTGCCCAGTATGGGCTGAGCGTCAAGTTTATAAGCATGTGCAGTGATTGGTACAAAAATTTCACGCTCAGTGGTAGCTATCGCATCGAACAAAAGTGGACTTAGCGTGATCTCGTCGGCTATATCGCTAGCCAAATTTTGGCATTTTATCGCTTCTAGTTGGGTCAAAATTTATATCCTAAATAAAAATTAAATCGTTATTATACGATTTAAAACTTATCTTAAAATTTATAAAATCCCTAAATTTGTCTTGATCTCTTTTATTAAATTTGCATCGAATATTGTCTCTTTAACAAGTGTGCCATTTGGTAAAAATACCCCAGCAACTTCTAATGCAAGTGAGCTTGAGATCATGACGTAGCAGTTGTTTGCAATAGCTAGAGCCTTGCAAAGACTAAGATAAGCATCCTCTCTAGCCTTGCCCCACATGGCTGGTACCATGATGATGTCGCATCCTTTTAACTTTGCCCAAAGTGTGCTATCGCGTAGTTCAAAACAGATTAGCACCCCAAGCTTTAGCCCTCTAAAATCAAAGGCATTTATCTCGTCCACATCGCCGGCAGTAAAAATTTCATGCTCCAAATTTGGCCTAAAAAGTTCGGCTTTAAACTGCGAATGAAAGACGTTATTTGAGTTAAGAAGTAAAAATTCGTTATAAATTTTTGGTTGGTGCGGATTTAGATTTGAAATTTGAGCGAGCCCTGCGCTTTTGTTTAGGCTAGTAAGGTGCGTAAAACCAAGAAATTTATCTGGACTAAGTGCCTCTTGCAAGCGTTCAAGCAGCATCGCATCAAAGCTACCTATCATGCCACCAAGCATCGCTTTGTTCGCCCCAGTAAAAAAGCCGTCAAAGTCATATCCGCTGATGCAAAGCTCGCTTGCAAGCAGGAGTGAATTTTCAGGTGCTGCTTCAACTAAATTTGCAAGCTCTTCTAGCCGCTCGGTAGCACTTTTTGCCTTTAAAGTTAGGCTTATCAGGTTTAAATTTTCGCTCATTTATTTTCCAAATACAAATATAGTTTGCTTTGGCGCATGGCAATTTTCCGGAATTCTAAAATCCATATCCGTCCCGCCAATTTCAGGCGTTGGCTTTAGCAAAACTGTTATGGCCGTAGTCTTGTTATCACGCTCTGAAAGCGGGTCGTTAAAGACCCAGACTTCATACGAAAACGAGGTTTTATCGTCAAAATATACCACTCTAGTCTCTTTTAGGTCGGCGGATTTAAAGTTACATACCCTATTTATCTGCTTTAAAACATCGACAAAAAGAGCCGATCCAATAGGTGCAAGGCTTGGCCGGATATCGCCAGCTGGCATGCTTTGGTAGATGATAGCATATTTGGTTTCGTCTGTTTTGACAAGTATGTAAGGGTTAAAACTATTTAATAGATCCTTATTTGTTATGTCAATCGCCCTCTGGCTGCTACTGCTAGCACACCCTACAAAAAGCACGCATGCGAGGGCTAAGATACTATTTTTAAAAGTCATCAAAGCTAATACTTCCTTTACTGTAGTTTGTCACCTTTGCTTCAAAGAAATTTGACTTTTGGTCGTTAAATTTCGCAAAGTCATCGACCCATTTGATCGGGTGAGCAACGTTATATTTGCGTTTTAGACCGATTGCAACTAGGCGTTGGTCGATGAGATAGTGGATGTACTGCTCGATGATGTCGTCTGTAAAGCCCATTATTTGGTTTTGGGTGATATATTTGCCCCATTTTATCTCTAAATTTCCAGCTTTTTCAAACATATCATAAATTTTCGCCTCAGTCTCAGGCGTGAAAAGGTCAGGCCTCTCTTTGCGGACTGAATTTATCATGTTTTGAAACAAAAGCAGGTGCGTGATCTCGTCGCGTTGGATAAAGCGGATCATCTGCGCTGAGCCTAGCATCTTGCCTGCGCGAGCTAGAGCGTAGATCGCTGTAAAGCCGCTGTAAAAGTAGATACCCTCTAAAATTTGATTTGCCACCATCGCAAGAAGTAGCTTCTCATCAGTCACTTCGCCTGCAAGCTCCTCATAGACGCTTGAGATGTAGTCATTTTTCTCACGCAATACATCGTCGTGCTTCTCCATCTCATAGATCAGGTCGGTATTATCACAGATCGCCTCGACCATGACAGCGTAAGACTTACTGTGGTTTGCCTCTTCGTAGGCTTGGCGGCTTAGCACGGCGTTGATCTCTGGTGCGGTGATGTAAGGGTTGATGTTATCTGCTAGGTTGTTTGTCTGAAAGCTATCCATCGAGATGAGCTGGCTCCAGACGAGGTCGTACATACGTTTTTCAGCCTCTGTGAGGTTGTAGGCGTAGTCGCGCACGTCGTCTGTGGTATCGACCTCTTTTGGAAACCAGGTGTTTGCCTCCATGAGGTCCCAAAGCTTTAATGCCCACTCGTATTTTGCCTTGGTGAAATTTAAAATGCCGTGTGGGTTGCCGTTAAAGACTCTTCTGTCGGTCAAATTTTCATTTGAACTTGGGTTGTATATGCGTTTTCTGTTCATAAATTTCTCTCTTATCTGTGGTAAAAATTTCTTAAAATATTACCCAAAGCAAGGTAAAAATTTACTTTTATTTAGAGCGTCTTAGTCCTTTTTATGGTCATCAAAAAGCCAGTTATTATTAGTAAAACTGCGATCACACATGATACAGCAAAGACGACCTGGCCAATCTCGCCAAACATCTCTCCAGTGTGCAAGCTAAGCACCTTTCGACCCGCCTTTTTAGCCTCTGGGATGCTTTCACTCTTGCTAACAAGTTTATTCTCTTTGATCTTGCCAGCGCTTGCATCAAGCTTTAGTTTGCCCACTTGGCTCTCGCTAGTTTCGTAGTTTATAGTATAGGTGCTTTGGTTGTTTTCAGGAACGTTTATCGTGAGGGATTTTAGATCTAGCGTGACATTTTCTTTAAAAATTTGCTCCGCAGTCTCTATCTCTTTAAATTTCTCATCGCTTATTGGGAGTAAATTTGATTGTGGTAGACTTTTTTTCATTGGAGTTGTTTTTAGGTCAAAAAATATACTATTTACGCCGCTTCTAACCCAGCCATAAGACCAGTAAAGGCCAGTTAGTGACATCACCACAAGTAAGATCACCACGTAGGTGCCAAGGCTGGTGTGAAGGTTATAGAAGCAGGCGTAGCCCTTTGCTTTTGGTTTAATTTTTAGCGAATTTAAGAAATTTCGTTTGATCGCTGGTGCGTAGAGGATGAGGCCACTGATAGCAAGCAGAGCCATGATGATAGAGCTAATGGCAACTATTTGTTTGCCGATATTGGCTGGTACTTTGCTATCAAGCAAGGCAAGTCCTAAATTTCTATGAAGACTTAAGATAATGATACGAAATTTCTCACCCCAATCCTCGCTAATAACTTCGCCACTTCTTGGATCTATGAAGAAATTTAATTGCTTTTTATCCTTTGTAATGCTTATACGATAAGCTTCATTTGCTCCACCTATTTGTAAGCTTTCAAGCGTATCAAATTGAATCTCACTTTTTGCTTTAGCTAGGAGTTCATTTAAACTTAAATTTACTTTTTCGCTAGGAACTAAGTTTATAAAATTTTTATTTATCGCACTTTTGATCTCTTCTCTATAAGACGCAAATGGTGCTGAAAGAGTCATGAATATTAGTGGAATAGCCGCAATTAGCCCAATTATTAGGTGGATGTTGAAAATGATTTTTCCTCGTTTTAAAAACATTTTTTTCCTTTAAATTTTAATAGCGAATATTATTTTATTTTTTGTTAAGAGGAGATAAAATTTGGTGAGAAAATTTGCTATTTATTTTGAGCGATCGGTAAGAGATACTCAAAGGTTCTGATGACTGCGTTTAGATCCTTTTTATTTAGAGATTTAAATGGTTTTAGTAAGTAATAAAGTGGTTTAAATTTTATAATTAGCCGTAGTGAGCGCGCGTAAATTTCACTCCCTCCGGCTGCCAAATATTCGCTAATGACTTCGCTTGCAAACTCGTCTGAAATTTTAAAACGAAATAACTCATCTATAAAAACAAGCAGATCGCGACACTTTTGAAGCTCTAGGTCATGGCTAAAAAATTTTGACTCAAAGTCTAAAAATTTTATTTCGTCATTTTTTATAGCGATATCCCTAAGAGCCGGGCGTCCGTGCGCAAAATTTAATGCGTGAAGTCCAGCTAGCGCGCGGGCTGCTTTTAATAGAATTTCGTGTTTAAATTTTTCATCGTTGCTATACTTAAAAAGCTGAGAAATCGGTTCACCAACATCTTCTATCACGAAAAACTCATCACTTTTTAGAATGAGTTTTGGGGCAGGGGCTTTGGCTTCGTTTAAAATTTCAAGTTTTTTTATCTCGTTGGCAAATGATTTATAAGGATTTGGCTTGAAAATTTTAGTTAAAAAGCCACCTTCAATGTTTTTTTCAATACGTTTTAACCAAAATTTTTGTTCATCAAATTCAAAGCTAAAGACGCGATCGTTACCGTCACTATGACTTTTTAAAATTTCACTGACATATTGTTTTAAATTTTGCATATTTGTAATTTAGCGAAAGAAATCTGAATTTTTACATATATGTGGCATAAATTTTAGTAAAAATGGTGAAAATATATTAAGTAAAAGAGGCAGTAAGGCACTGGTGGAGTTAAGCGGGATCGAACCGCCGACCTCTTGAATGCCATTCAAGCGCTCTCCCAGCTGAGCTATAACCCCAAATAGATTTTGGCATTTTATCTTTTTATGGCTTACAATATTTTGAAATTCGTTTTAGTAAAATAAAATTTTAAGCAATTTTTGGATAATATTGCAAACTTTAACGCGGGAATAGCTCAGGGGTAGAGCACAACCTTGCCAAGGTTGGGGTCGCGAGTTCGAATCTCGTTTCCCGCTCCAGTAACTTAGCCCGAGTGGCGGAATGGTAGACGCAAGGGACTTAAAATCCCTCGGTAGTTTTTACCGTACCGGTTCAAGTCCGGTCTCGGGCACCACGATATGGCGACATGGCCAAGTGGTAAGGCATGAGCCTGCAAAGCTTTGATCCCCGGTTCGAATCCGGGTGTCGCCTCCAAACTTCAAAAATAACTACTCAAAGGAATAACAGTGAGAAATTTATTTTTAGCAGCTTGTATAGCATTTTTTGTAGCTGGTTGTTCAAATACTTGGCATGGCGTAAAAGAAGATACTCATAATGCTAAAGAATGGACCAAAGAAAAGATAAATGATGGAGCTACATATATTAAAGAAAAAACAGAGTAAATTTTATAGATTATAGTAAATTTTAAGCAAAGTTGGTTATAATCACAAATCTTTAATTCGGGAGATGGCTGAGCGGTCGAAAGCGGCGGTCTTGAAAACCGTTGAGGTGTGAAAGCCTCCTGGGGTTCGAATCCCTATCTCCCGGCCACCTATCTAATTCCTTGTTTATTTTATAAAGCATTAACTAGATTTATTGTTT
>NZ_PIRR01000053.1:0-8135 GCF_003048555.1 Campylobacter concisus
TTATTGTACCTTGGTACAATTTACAAGACCTATGAAAATTTATACAATGCGATAAAATTTTTTAACAAGGATGAGAAAATGATCGCAAAAATAGAGGGCATAAAAGTGATGCCAATGCAAACTAAAATTTTAAATTCTGGCGCAAACTTTTATGAAAATAACTTCACAAATACAACTTTAATTTTTCCTTTTTACGCGAAAAAGTAAAACAACTTCTAATCTCCAAAACAAGAGCGATTTAGCTTTTATTTTAAATTTAATTTATAGTTAAGAGAGTTTTATATGCAAAGTGAAAAAACAGAAATTTTACTTGATGAAGTGAATGAAACAATAGATTCGATATTTAGAACCTGTAATAAAAATGGTGGAACAAAGAAAGCTTTGGAAAATAGAAAGCTAAATAAAGAAATTTTAAAAGATAAATTTGCATCAATCTTTTTAAAATTTGACCAGATAGACGATGATAATTTTAAAAGCATAGTCCTTGCAAGTGATGAGACAAAAGAGCTAAGCGAGATGGTAAAAGCATTTGAAGCGGATAAAGATATAGACTTGCCAGAACTAGAGCGAGCGATAAATTTTAACCTTACTAGAATCAAAGAAGCAATCTATAAATTTCAAAACAACAACTAAAAGCTGGTGAGAGAAAAATCTCACACCAGATACTGCTAATAACTAAATACCTCCGGATCAATAACCATCGCCCTATAAGCAACATCATCTCTTGAAGCAGAGTCCACATCCATCTCAAATTTGATCTCATTTGTCTTTGGATCGATCTCAACTAAGACCATTTTGATAGTCTTGTCAGGGCGAAGTAAATTTACATTTGAGCTTGAGATGAAGTAGGTATTTTTATCTTTTTGCCACTCGACGTTGCTAGTAACTGCGCTATAAAAGTCAAATCCACGCTCTTTGCCAAACTGCCAAGTTTGTTCAACCGTGCCCTTTTTCTCATCTATCTTGTACTCAACTGCGCGGGAGTATTTATCCTCTTTAAAGGCTGGCTGCTCCATACCCCTTGCATCGCCATTGTCAAATACGCTTAGGTGTTTTATGCTGCCTTTGTTGTCGTATCTTGGTGTTAGCCATGCGGTGTGCTGAGTCCATGACCAGTCAAATTCGCCCTCGCATTTTGAGTTTTCGCATTTTATCTTATTACCTTTGCTATCGACTGGAGTTAGCACTTTGGCTTTAAATTCTTCACTCCAGCCCTCAGGCGAAGCTAATATCCATTTTACTTTTTTATCACGTCCTATCTTTACGATGCCTTGGTGGCGAAGTGAGAGGATGATGCTATCGTCGCTCTCATCGTATGAGATAGAATTTACGTGAGCCCAGTTTCTGCCTGTGCCAGTAGAGGTGATGTCACCAAATGGCTGATCGTCGCTTATCTTTATCTCCTTTGCGTCCATATCGATATTTAGGCAAACAGCTCTTGCATCAAGCGCTTTTATGAGGTTGCTGCGGTAGACGTTGTTGCCAAAAATTTCATTTAGATCCCACTCTTCGACCACTTTGCCGGTGCTATCTACCTCGATGATGTGGTCTCTTATGGTGTGAGAAATTCTGCCATCTTTGTGGTGGTAGTTGTATTTGCCAACTCTAAGAAGTGAATGGTCATCTTTTAGTGGCATAACTTCGTGGCTTAGATCGATGTAGCCTCTTGGAAGCGGGCGATTATAAATTTCTTTTCCCATAAGGTCGTATCTTAGATATCTTTGTGCCATACCAAAGCTGATATCACCGTTTTTTAGCTGATGAAAGCCCATCATCATGCCTCCATCCATCACTCTGCGCTCGCTGCGGTCGTAAAATTTCTGATAGTCAAGATACCATCTGACCTCGCCTTTGGTATCTACGATGTAGTTTTCGGTAAAGTCGTTCCAGCTAGCAGCTCCGCCGTTTTTCCAGTCAAGCGGCTTATAAACGCTCGTGATCGTATTGTTGATGAGATAGAGCCTATTTTTAAACGCAGGATCGACCTTTTTGACGCGAGTCTTTTGCATGTGAGAAAATCTAAAATCACGGCTATATGTGACGATAGGTTGGGCGTAAATTTTATATGTTTCTACCTTTTTAGCTCCGTTAAACGTGTAGCTTACGACTACTTCATTTAGATAGTCAGGGTAAAGTCCCCAAATAGGCACACCATCATGCGTAAGCAGGGCATGCTCTGAGACGTTGTAGTCGATGTCGATGCCGCCATCTGGCTTGCCTTTTACTTTGACATGGATATCTTTGATGTCTTTGCCAGCTCTATCGATGATAGCAGTTAGCGGTGATACGTCGTAAGGATTTATAAAGACTGATCCAAGCTCACCTTGAACCTTTACGTGATGAGCCAGGACTCCAGCCTCTAGTGGCGTGATACCTACACTAAGACCACTAACCAAAACAGCCGCAAGGGCAACAGAACCTAAGAAATTCTTGCTCATTTTTGCTCCTTTAATAAAATTTAATGATATCTTACTACCGAAATTTCACACAAAACTAACGCATATATGAAAAGTGGCTTAAATAAATTTATAAAGAAGTCGTTTTAAAGAGTAAAAATAAAAAGAAGAATTTAGGAGCAAACGCCCCTAAATTTTAGTTATTTGCTTCAAATTTCTTAAGAGAAAAAAGAACAAATTTATAGCTAGCAAATAGTGTCACTGGCCAAAGTATCAAAAAAATTCCTGCTTCTAACATCTTTTATCCTTAGTATGCGTGATGATCGTTTTTGATCTCATCTTGCGTGATCTTCTTGCTATCTATCGCTCTCCAGACGACGATGATATAAGCAAGTACTACTGGCACTAGCAAGCTAACATAGGCCATAACGCCAAGTGTGTAGTGGCTAGAGCTTGCATTTTTGATAGTTAGCGAGCTAGTAAGGTCACTAAATGACGGATAAAATGCTGTGCCATTTAGTCCTGTTATCAAAAATAGCGCAGTCACAGCAAGCGTAACGCCAACGCCGTAAGCAAAAATTCCACGAATACTTTTTGTAAATACTCCTTGGAAAATTCCAACAAGTACCAAAACAACGCCAACAAGAAGCAATATGCCAACGATAGGCATCTCGATCAAATTTATAGCGTATTTGTAAGGCATAAGGCTAACTACGCCGTTTGCGTCGTATGCAAAGCCATCTTTTGTAAGCACCCAAGCAAGAAAGCCTAGGAAAAATGGCAAGAATAGCACGGTGTTGATAAGTAGCTGTTTTCTAGCGTTTTGTATAAATTCGCCATCAGCGATGTTGTTCATAAGATATAAGCAGCCACCTATGCGAGATAAGAAAAACATCGCTATGCCAAGCAAATACAAGTAAGGGTTTGCCAATGCTTCAAGGCCGCGAAACGGAGTCTTCCACTCGACAAAGTTGTGCTCATTTAGCACAAAGTCACTTCCGCTAAAAAATGTACTAACCGCCATGCCAATAAGGATAACGCCAAGTGAGCCATTTATGAAAAGGAAAATTTCATAAGTTCTAGCGCCTAAGAAGTTATCAGGCTTTTTGCGGTACTCGTAGCTTACGGCTTGGATGATAAAGCAAAATAAAATAGCCAGCCAAACCCAGTAAGCGCCACCAAAACTAGTAGCGTAAAATAGCGGGAACGCCGCAAAGCATGCGCCTCCAAACATAACAAGCGTCGTAAATGTAAGCTCCCATTTTCTACCGATAGAATTTATGAGCATATCTTTTTTAAGCTCGTCCTTGCCAAGGCTAAAGATGAGCGACTGGCCACCTTGAACAAACATCATAAATACCAAAAGTCCGCCAAGAAGGCTAACTATAAACCACCAATAAATTTGTAAATTTTCTAAGCTTAAACTATGCATGATCGTTAAATCCTATCTTTATTTGCTTAAGCATGATTTTGATCTCGGCAATCAGCAAGACCGTAAATAAAACAGCAAATAATATAAATGAAATTTTGATATTTGAGTCTGCTAAATTCGTAGCTCCAACGCCAACGGTCATGAGATCTTGTATCACCCATGGCTGACGGCCGACCTCTGCTACTATCCATCCAGCTTCAGCTGCGATGTAGCCAAGCGGTATAGTAAAGAGACAGATCCACAAAAATGCTCTTATGTTTTCAAATTTATATTTTCTTGAGAGATTTAGATAAAGAGTGATAGCAAAAAGAGCTATGAAGTAAGTGCCAAGAGCGACCATGATGTGAAAGCTATAAAATGTAAGTGCAACTGGCGGTACAGCTTCTTTTGCGTCTTTAAGATAGCCATATCCTAAGAAATTTAGATTACTTTCTAAATTTGAAAGAGAAGTTTTCATCAAGCTCTCGTCATTTGCTTTTTTAGCCTCTTTGTAGTTTTTAAGAGCCTCTATAGCTACTTTGCCCTTTGCCATCTTCTCTTCTACGCTTATTAGATTGTGCTCGCTATTGCCATAAAGTAGGTCATCAATACCTGGTGTAAATGAGTCAAGCTCTCTGTTTGCCATGATACTAAGTGCGTAAGGCACCTTTATCTCAAGCAAAAACGGCTCACTCTCATCGCCAAGATTTTTAACTGGGTTTAAAATACCAGCGGCAACTAGACCAGCGTTTTTCTCGCCTTTATAAAGTCCCTCCATCGCAGCAAGCTTCATAGGCTGCTTTTGAGCTACAAAATATGCGCTCTCATCGCCGCTAAGTAGTAAAAATGCCGATGTGATAAGTCCAAATGCGCTAGCAACGACGATACTTTTTTTAGCTAGTAAGATGTGGCGTTTTTGGATCAAAAACCAAGCAGAAATTCCTATCACAAAAATAGCTGAGATGGTATAGCCGCTAGTTACTGTATGTAAAAATTTGCTAATGCCAAGAGGATTTAACGCGACTTCGAAGAAATTTTCCATCTCCATTCTGGCAGTATCTGGGTTAAATTTCATACCGATTGGGTATTGCATCCATCCATTTGCGATTAAGATCCAAAGTGCGCTTAAATTTGAACCGATCGCAACGAGCCATGTTGAAAGTAGGTGAAATTTCTTACTAACCTTATCCCAGCCAAAAAACATAATGGCAAAAAATGTACTTTCCATAAAAAATGCGAGTAGCCCTTCTATCGCAAGTGGAGCACCGAAGATATCGCCGACAAACCAGCTATAATTCGCCCAGTTTGTACCAAACTCAAATTCCATGATGATGCCAGTAGCGACACCAATAGCGAAATTTATACCAAAGAGCTTTAGCCAAAATTTCGTTATCTCAAGCCAGGCTTTATCGCCAGTTTTGACATATATAGTCTCCATGATGGCGATGATAAAACTTAGCCCCAGCGTAAGCGGGACAAACAAAAAATGGTAAATGGCGGTTAGCGCAAACTGTGCCCTAGACCAGTCGACAAAATCCATCTCAGACATTTTATTCCTTTATTAAATTACGAATTACAAATTCGCTTTTTTCTTCGTCGGTTTGAAATTTGGTATTTAGAGTCTCGTTAAAGATGAAGGCTTTTAAAATTCCAAACATGATGATAAGCTTTATTATTATGAGAAGCCATAATTTTTTGCCTATTTTCATGTTTTTAAAGCCCTCTATATATAAAGAGGCAATGATGTTTAGGTAGTTTTTTATCATAGTTTTTGAAGTCTATAACAAAAAGACTTAAAGAATAATTTTTAAAATTTATACGATTAATGCCTTACTAAATATTTAAGGGGTATAATCCGCAATTAAAAAATAAATAAATTTAAGGAAATTTAATGGCAAAAGAGACGAAGTATATTTTTATCACAGGTGGCGTTTTAAGCTCACTTGGAAAAGGCATTGCAGCTGCGTCTATCGCGACTCTTTTAAAAAATTCCGGACTAAAAGTAAGTGTTTTAAAAGCTGATCCATATATCAACGTAGATCCTGGCACGATGAGCCCGTTAGAACACGGCGAAGTTTTTGTCACAGACGATGGCGCAGAGACAGATTTGGATTTGGGGCATTATGAGAGATTTTTAGATGAGAGCCTAAGTCAAGATAATAACTTCACAACGGGTAGAGTTTATAGCTCGGTCATCGAAAAAGAGCGCCGTGGCGACTACCTTGGAAAGACTATACAAGTGATCCCTCACATCGTTGGCGAGATCGTTGATCGCATCAAAAAAGCAGGCGAGGGCAAAGATGTACTCATAGTTGAGATCGGTGGAACAGTAGGTGACATCGAGGGCTTGCCATTTTTAGAGGCGATAAGAGCTCTAAGAGTAGAAGTTGGCAAAAAAAGAGCACTAAATATACACCTAACACTCGTGCCATTTATCAAAGTAGCTGGTGAGCTAAAAACAAAGCCTACTCAGCATAGTGTTGGCGAGCTAAGACGTATCGGCATAACCCCAGATATCATCATCTGCAGATCTGAAATGCCACTAAACCGCGAGCTAAAAGATAAGATCGCAGCAAGCTGTGGTGTGGAGAAAAACTGCGTCATAGAGAGCTTAGACAGCGCAAGCATCTATCAAATTCCACTTTCATTTTTAAAGCAAGACATACTAACTCCAATCGCTGAAAATTTAGGCTTTAATGAGCTAAAACCAGACATGGCAAAGTGGGATAGCCTAGTAAAAAGGATCATCGCTCCAACAAATGAAACTACAATAGCATTTGTGGGCAAGTACATCGATCTAAAAGAGAGCTACAAGAGCCTAACTGAGGGCATTATCCACGCTGGAGCAAATTTAGACGCTAGGGTAAATTTACGCTGGATAGATAGCGAAAAGATAGAAGAGAACAATGTAAATGAGCTTTTAAAAGACGTGGATGGCATCTTGGTCGCTGGCGGCTTTGGCGAAAGGGGTGTTTTAGGCAAGATGCAAGCTATAAAATTTGCTCGTGAAAATAAGATACCTTATCTTGGAATTTGCCTTGGTATGCAGCTAGCACTCATTGAGTTTGCAAGGGATGTTTTGGGCTTAGAAGACGCAAATTCTATGGAATTTGACAAAGAGTGTAAAAATCCTATCATCTATCTAATCGATAGCTTTATCGACGCTCACGGCAAAAAACAGATAAGAACGCATACAAGCCCACTTGGCGGCACGATGAGGCTTGGAGCATATAACTGCGACATCAAACCAAAGACACTTCTAGCTGAAATTTATGGCAATGCAAAGAGCGTAAAAGAGCGCCACCGCCACCGCTACGAGGCAAATCCAAAATATAAAGAAATTTTTGAGAAAAACGGTCTTTTGGTAAGTGGTGAGAGCGATGGACTGATAGAGGCTATCGAGCTAAAAGGCCATCCGTGGTTTGTGGGCGTGCAGTGTCATCCTGAATTTACTAGCCGTCTAACTAAGCCAAATCCTGTGATATTAGGCTTTATAAAGGCAAGTTTAGAAAACGTCAAATCTTAATTTTAGAGCCATCTGGCTCTAAAAATTCTTTTAAAATTTTGCTGTTTTTATTAAATTATTTATCAAATAAATCCCACTTCTTGCTAAATTTTTAAGGAGAAAAATGAAAACTCTAATCATCTTAGCACACCCTAACATCCAAAACTCAGTCATAAACAAACGCTTGCTACAAGAGACTCTCAAGGAGCCGCAGCGCTTTAGCGTTCATGATTTGACGCAGGTTTACGCAGGCGGCAACATCGACGCCGAGCGCGAGCAAGAGCTCATCATGGCCCACTACGCCCTCGTTTTGCAGTTTCCGCTTCACAACTTCTCCTGCCCTCCGATTTTAAAATCATGGATCGATGCGGTGATGACGCACGGCTTTGCCTACGGACGCGGCGCAGACGGCATAGCGGGGCGCAAGGTAGCGCTAGCCGTGACCGCAGGCATCAAAAAGAGTGACTACTGCCCGCAAGGACGCTATCATTTTAGCTTGCGCGAGGTTCTTACGCCGTTTGAGCTTGCGTTTAAATACTATTTTCGCGCCGATTATCGCGATTTTTTCGCATTTTACGGCGCCGAGGAGACTCCGGGCGTGGACTACGTATCAAGCCAGGACGATTTAGAGCGAGGCGCTAGAGAGTATGCGGAGTTTTTGAGAAATTTGGAATAAATTTTTATAAAAATGGTTTAAGCTTTATGGCATAAACCATTTAAAATTTATAAATTTAATTGTATAAATTTTTGCTAATACTTCCCATTTTTGGTGTGCTAAATTTGTAAAGACTATCAATTTAACAAAGCTTTTAAGCTTGCTATG
>NZ_PIRR01000054.1:0-7781 GCF_003048555.1 Campylobacter concisus
GTATATAATCACGTAAAAATTTAAATAATACAAAAAATAATAATAAGGAGTAATCTTGGCTAAAGAAGCTGGAGTAGTAAAATTTATTAGTGGCAAGGCGGTCGCTATCGATCAAAACGGAAATGAGAGAGAGCTAAAAGTAGGTGACATCCTTTATATGGGGGAGAGTATCAAGACAAGTGATGCCGCTGATAAAATAACAATCGTTTCAAATAATGGAAAAGAGATTACGATTGTAGGCAATGATACACTTGCGTTAAATCAAAGCACCATAGGCGCGGAAGGCTTGGCAGATGTTAGTGATTTGCAAAATGCTATTTTAAATGGTGGAGATCTAACAAAACTTGAAGAGACTGCTGCTGGTGGAAACACTGCTGCTGGTGGTGGAGATGGTGTTAGCCTAGGTGATGCTAAATTTGCTGAGGGTGGCCACTACTCAAACATTAATGCAACATATAGAAATTTAAGTGATACAAACAGAGCTTTTGCATCATACGATAGCCCAATAAGCGGATACAATGGTGGAGATGATACTATAATCCCAAGCAATCCTCTTGTAACTTTTATAAGCGATCTTAATAACGATGGTACTTTAAGCAGGGTTGAGCATGCACGTGATACAAATTTAAATACATCAAAAGTTCTTATTACAATTCCAAATGATGGCACAGTAAGGGCTGGAGATATACTAAATATCACTATAACTAAGCCAGATGGTAATACTGAAAATAAAACAATTCCTATCACTCCAACTATCATAAGCAATGGTTATCAGTTTGATGCTCCAATACAGACTGGTAAAATTTCAAAAGTTGATGCAACTATTACAAATTTTCAAGGAAATGTTAGTGGTAGAAGTGAAGATAGCGTAACTTCAAGTGGCTTTAGTGCTCCAGAGGTTAAATTTACAGAAGATAACAGCCCTGATAATAATCTATTGACATATACTGAAAATGCTAAAGACGGCAATCTAAATGAAACTCCAGTACTTATAACTGTAAAAGATGTGATTGTTGGAGATATACTTCATGTAACTTTGACAAAACCTGATGGCACAACCGAGCCTAGAAATATAACTATTAATGAAGACATAATAAATAATGGATATAAGATAGGTAATATGCCAGTTGAACATGGTAAGCCTTCAAAAGTGGAAGCTTTTGTATCAGATCGTACAAACACAATGATAAGTGCAACTGCAAGTGACTCTACTACTCTTGATGTGAAGCCGACTTTGACATTTACAGAGGATCAAGACAGCAAAGATGGTGATGGTTATTTAAATGATCAAGAAAATAGTAAAGACAATGACTTTAGAAGTACGACAGTAGAAATAACTCTACCAAAAGATGTAGTTATTGGCGATAAAATCGTTATAACTTATACCGATCCACTAACTAGGCAAGATACAACAAAAGAAATTTCTCTTACACAAGAGATGATTGATAATCAAAAAGTAAATACATCTCTTCCGATATTTCCAGATGTAAGAACATCAGCTAGTGTTCATGTGGTAGATAAAAACAATGTTCGAAAAAGCGAAGAGTCAGATCAAGATAGTGTAATGCCTATTGGTAGAAATTTAGAAATGACATTACCAGAAGAAAAGACTCTTCATGAAATTTCAAGACAAGAAAGTACTGATGACAATGAAGTAAATAAAACCACAGCAAGGATTACTCTGCCAAATAAAATTGATAATGGCGATAAGCTTACGTTAACTATTACTGGACCTGATCCTGATGATCCTGTAAATAATCCTTCTAAAACTTATACAAGAGAATTTACTATACATATGGATAGTAAAGGTGTCGTAACTAGTGTAACAGAAAATGGAACTTCTAATGTTTTAACACCGATAAAATCAGGTGACAATCAATATACCATTGATGTTTCTGGTATACAGCTAAAGCATGGAGAAGATACGACTATTAAGGCCAAAGTTACAAATTTAAATCCAAATAGACATACATCTATAAATGAGTCAGAAGTATCGGCTAGTTTAGAGTATGTAAAAAAACCTGAAGTTATCTTTGATGAAGCTGGTGGAGCTAAAACTATGACTAGAGAGCAAGCTATCAGCAAAGATAGTTTTGATAGCACAACAGTTACTATCAAGCTTCCTAAAAATGCAGTAAGTGGAGATAAACTAACTGTAACTATAAAAGAGCCAAATGAAGCTACTGCTAGAGAAATAAAATACACTATTGGAAAAGATAATAATGGTAAGTTCTTTGTAAAAGATAGCGATGGCAATAAAATAGATACAGAAACAGATGGTAGAAGCTTTAAAATTTCTGGCATTAAAACAGCAACTGGTCTAGAAACTAAAGTAACAGCTGAGATAAAAGATAAAGATGGTATTCAGCATGCAGAAGATACAAGCACAGTTACTATCTCAAATATAAACGATATGGCGGTATATTTCAAAGAGGATGCTGACCGTAACGTATCTTTAACGAGAGCAGAGAGTAAGGACCCAGATGGCGACCTACATAAAACGACAGTGATAGTAAAAGTGCCAAATAATGTTATAGCTGGTGATGTGGTAACTGTAAAAATAGATAATGGCACTTCACCTAAAACTTATAAGGTTACAGGTAGAGATCCAAGCGGTAAAATCATACTAGAAGATACTTCTACTCATACTTCTATAACTGCAAGTGATAAAAATGAGATAGAAATTCCTGGCGTAGAGATCATTGCTGGCAAGACCATCAATGTAACTACTGAGACCACCGATGCAAGTGGCGGCAAGAAGGCCGAAGCTCAAAATCATAATACTCTTGAAAAGCTTCATGAAGACATGGAGATAACTTTTGAAAAAGATACCAATAATGATGGTATTTTGGGCAGCACAGAGGCAACTGGAGCGACTACTATAGCAACTATCAAGCTTCCTTCAAATTTTGTTTTAGGTGATAAATTAATAGTAGAGTCACACAACGAAGACACGCCAAACAATAAAACGACCAAGACATATGAGATAGTAAAAGACAATAACGGCAAATTGATAGCCAAAAATGGCAGTGAAGAGCTTGATATTACCGATGATGCTGATAGCAATAAGGTGGTCAAATATACACTTGGCTTAACAGAAGATCATAAGACTATCATTAATGCCAAGGTTACTGATAATACTGGTGCTGATAAGGTTGAGACAAATAGCGATATTACGCTTGATGCTCAAGGTAGCGGTTCTGGAACAGGCTTTAGGCTATTTATTGATGAGGATAAAGATAGAAATGGAGTTCTAAGTAGAGATGAAGCCATGAAGGATGGAAATTTAAATACCACTTCGGCAATACTTCAAATCCCAACCACTGTAAATAGTGGCGATACTATAAAAGTTAAGGTAAATGGTGGAGTAGAACAAGAATATACTGTTGTTTCAAATGTCGGCAATCGCATTACTCTAAAATTTCCAGATAATCACACTGAATTACTTCCAACAGATAATAATCTAAAAATTTCTAATGTTCATATCGATAAAGATCATCCAGCAGTGGTTGAAGCTACTATAAATGGAGTAACAAAAATAGCTAAAGCTACATTGGAGTCAGTAGATACTAAAAATTTAAAGATTGAATTTGTTGAAGATAATGCAAGTAGAGACAATGTAATAGACAGAGATGAAGCTATTTTGGACAATGATATAAAAAAGACAATTATAAGCGTTCAGGTGCCGCATAATGTCACAAATGGCGATAAGATAGCAGTAACTATAAAAGAGCCTAAAGCCGATGGTACTACGGCTGATAGGACAATAAATTACACAGTTTCAAAAACTGCCAATGGTAAAATTTCACTTACAGATGATACTACTCATGTTACTACACAGTTAGCAAACAATACTATAAAAATTCCTGGCGTTGCTATGCTTCCAGGTCGTGAAACTAGTGCAGTAGCTACTATAACAAATGGTGCTGAGACTACAACTAGTAGTGAAGCAAAAGCTAAACTTGCACCTTTAAGTGAAGCGGGATTAAGTGTAAGCATAGTTGCTGATAAAAATGATAATGGCATTATCTCAAGAGATGAGTCAGGTAGTAAAATTTCAAAGGTTCATGTTTCTATCCCAGGAAGCGTTATAGCAGGCGATAAGATAGATGTTAAGATAACAAATCCTAATGGATCTATCTTAACTAAACATTATGAAGTTATGGGAAAAGATGTAAATGGAAAAATTACACTTAAAAATTTAGATGATAATTCTCAACAAACGCTTGGCAGAGATACTCCACTTGATCTTGATGCTACTATCGCAGTTGATAAAGAAACAAAAGCTGAAGTTACTCTAACTGACACATTTGGTGAGAGCAAAACAGTAAGCGATACGGCACATGCTGAAATCGATGCTATAAGAGGTATCATGTTTAATAAAGATATAAAAACCTCAGAAAGTGGCGAGAGATCTACTACGGTTAAAGTTTATCTTAATGAAGATGCTAGAAATGGAGATACGGTAGAGTTTAAATACACTGATCCAGACAACCACCATGCACTAACCAAGACTGTAAGACATACTTTATCAGCTGCAGATATAGCAAAAGGTACATTTGACCAAGAGCTTGATATCAATGCAAGATCAGCCTACGATCTAAATGTTAAAGCCTCACTTAAAACTTCAGATGGCTTAGAGTCCAAGTCTTACGAGCCTTATAAACCACTTCATATAGGCGTTGAAAACTATACGGTTAAATTTGACGCAAGCAAAGATATGAAAGGTGGTGAAGGTCATGATACTTTGGTGTTTGATAAACAAATAGTTGATCTTAGAGGCATTGCTAATCTTGATTCAAAAGTGGAAAGCTTTGAAAACCTTGAGCTTAAAGGAGAAACAAAGATCAAATTTAATGCACAAAATATCCTTGATATCACTGATAATCCTGATACGGTACTTAAGATAAAAGGTGGTGATGTTGATGCTAATGGCAATAAAATCACAAAAGTTGATCTAGTTCATAAATGGACAGTAGATCATTCATATGATACTGCTGGATTTAAAGGCTACTCAAGCATAGATCAAATAAATGGTAAAACTATCCATATCCAAATAGACGACAAAATCCACACCGATCTTTAATCCCCAAAATGAGTGCGTAAATTCGCACTCATTCCAAACTCAAACTCACATTATTTTTTAAGTCTTGTTTTACTAATATTTGCTCCTTAAAGGAGAAAATATGAAAAATTTAATAGCCGTTATTATAGTTATTGCTGCACTTGCTTTTGGTGCTTTTAAGTATATAAATTCATTTGTTGCACTTGATGAAAATGTAAATGCAAAGTGGTCGCAGGTATTAAATCAATATAAAAGAAGAGCCGAGCTTGTGCCAAATTTGGTTGAAACTGTAAAAGGCTACGCAGCCCATGAGCAAAAAATTTTTGAAGATGTCGCAAATGCTAGAAGCAAGAGTATGCAAGTAAGCGTTGATGCAAGTGGTCTTAGCGATGAAGCTAAGATGAAAGAATTTATGACAGCACAAAGCTCATTTGGCTTGGCTCTTGGTAGGCTTATGGCAGTTAGCGAGAACTATCCAGAGCTAAAAGCAAATCAAAATTTCTTATCTCTTCAGAGTCAGCTTGAAGGTACGCAAAACCGCATAAGCGTAGCAATGTATGATTATATAGAAGCTGTAAAAGAATATAACGTAGCCCTTAGAAGCTTTCCAAATAAATTTATAGTAAGTACTTTTTATCCTGAGCTAAAGCCAAAACAAAATCTTGAAATAAGCAACGAAGAGAAGATAAACCCAAAAGTTTCATTTGAGAAATGATGAAGAAAATTTTTGCTCTTTTATTTTTTACATTTTGCTTTTGTTTTGCCATAAATTTTAACGAGCAGATAAATGACGAGGCTCAAATTTTCTCTAGAAATGAGAAAGCTGAGCTTTTAAGCTTAGTGCAAAATTACGAGCAAAATAGTACGACGCAAATTGCTATCGTGACGCTTAAATCACTAGAAAATAAAAGTATAGAAGAGATCTCTCTTGAGATAGCTAGAGGCTACAAGCTGGGGCAAAAACAAAGCAGCAATGGAGTGCTTTTAATAATCGCTCCAAATGAGAGAAAAGTACGTATAGAAGTTGGTTATGGACTCGAAGGTGTGCTAACTGACGCTATATCAAGCCAGATCATAAATGATGTGATAGTGCCTAAATTTAAGCAAGGCGATATGGGCGGTGGCGCGATAGAGGGCATAAGAGCCATCATAAAGGTAGCTAGTGGCGAAGAATTTGAAAGTGTGAGTGATGAAGAAGAGATACCGTTTGGAATAGTTGCCTTTTTTGCTGGCATGATCTCGTGTTTTGTTTCTGGCTTTTTAGGTAAATTTTTTATGCGAATTGGCTTTAGTGTGTGTTTTGCAGGGCTGATATCTACGGTATTTGAGCAATTTTTTGGCGTGAAAAATTACTTCATTGTCTTTGCCATTGTATTTGTAATATTTTTTATTATTTTAAAAAATGCCTTTAAAAAAAATGCTCAAAGCAAAAATACACACAGTGATTTCGGGCGCGATAGATCAGACTCAAATAGTAGTGGTAGCGGTCATTCAAGTAGTTCAAGAGGTGGTGGCTTTAGTGGCGGCGGAGGCGGTTTTGGCGGAGGTGGAGCAAGTGGCAGTTGGTAAAATTTCATCAAAGATTAGCTTGTAAAGCTCAAATCCTTTAAAATATATAAAAACTTAGGAGCAAAGATGCTAGCTGGCGAGCTGCTTAAAAGCCATTTTGCTAAATTTGATCTAGTGGCGGTGCTTAGTAAATTTTTAGAGCAAAGTCATTTTGATAAAGAAAAATTTGATCTGCTCAAACAAAATAACTTTAAAATTTTAGATAAAAATATAAAACAAGAGATAGTTGAAACTGCTGGTTTTAAAGAGTTTTTTGACGAGAAATTTCAGAGCTTTTTATGCGAGCTTATGCAGAGTAAAGTTTTAATTGTTTCTGGCAAAGAGTATAAATTTAGTGAGCTTGAAATTTATACTTGTTTTGACGCAAATACCTACAAAAGGCAGTGTGAGGCAGGAGAGATTTACTTTCACAACTTTGGTTTTGACATATCTTTTAAAAGCGAGCCATCGCTTTATGGCGGAGTTTTAGTAAGAGGCCTAAAGCCCTTAAACGGGCAAAATTTTATCTTTGGGCCAAGAAAATGTGCCTTGCATATCTTAAATAGCAAAATTAGTAATTTAAACTTTGATCTAAAAGAGGCTGATTTTAGAAAAGATAAGATCATTTTTACACCACGTATTAGATCATTTGGCGATGAAAACCAGCAAAAAAATGATTGCCTTAGAGCATTTACTGCTGAGTTTGAAAAAGCCTTAGAGTTTGATGAAAATTATAAAAAGAGATTAAATGCCTATAAAAAGGGGTGAAATTCATCTTTTTATCAGCTTTTGCGGTGAGAAATTTAGCCCAAAAATGCTAGATAAAAAAGATCGCAGAAGAGTAAAAAAATACCCAAATTTAATAAAACAAAACTCATTTAGAATATCTCGCTACTTAAAATTTAAAACAAAGATGAGAGGTAAAATCTGTCTTTCGCATAAAGAAAATATTGCTGTTTTAGCCATTTCAAAAGAAAAGATCGGAGTCGATGTAGAAGAGCTAAAGCAGAGAAATTTTGACGCAGTAGCTAGCTTTTGCTTTACAAAAGAAGAGAGCAAAAATTTGGCAAATGCAAAAGATAAAACGCAAAAATTTTATGAAATTTATACTGCAAAAGAGGCAATTTTAAAGCTTAAAAATTTATCGTTTAGCGATCTTGGTACTACC
>NZ_PIRR01000055.1:0-7694 GCF_003048555.1 Campylobacter concisus
TCTTTAAACAAAGATATTATTAACAAAAGTAAAATTTTCAAGCAAAGGAGCTTATATGAATAATGACTTGCGTCAAAAGATAGATAGACGCTTAAGTGAGCTTAGTGCGTTGCCTAAGATGAAAAGCGACTCGAGTATTGCGCAGCTTTTAAAAGAAAAGGGCTTTACGAGGCGTGATTTTATGAAGTGGGCTGGTGCGATGACAGCTTTTATGGCTCTACCAAGTGCTATGACACCGATGGTTGCTCGTGCTGCTGAGCTTAGCGATAGGCTTCCTGTGATATGGCTTCATATGGCAGAATGCACAGGCTGTAGCGAGAGCTTACTAAGAACCGATGCTCCAAGCATAGATAGTCTTATATTTGACTACATAAGCCTTGAATATCACGAAACTATCATGGCAGCTTCTGGTTGGCAGGCTGAAGAAAATTTAGAGAGCGCGATCGAAAAATACAAAGGTAGATACATCCTGCTAGTTGAGGGTGGTATCCCAACTGGTGCGACTGAAAATTTCTTAACAGTTGGACCTCATGGCACAACAGGTAAAACTCATGCCGTAAATGCTTCAAAAGACGCAGCTGCTATCTTTGCGATCGGTACCTGTTCTAGCTTTGGTGGCATTCAAGCTGCAAGGCCAAATCCATCAAATTCAGTGGGACTTTCAAAGGTCACTGATAAGCCAGTTATTAATGTTGCGGGCTGTCCACCAAGTGAGAAAAATATCGTTGGCAACGTGCTTCATTTCTTGCTTTTTGGCACACTTCCAGCACTTGATGTTTACAATAGACCAAAATGGGCTTATGGCTTAAGAATTCACGATCTTTGCGAAAGACGTGGTCACTTTGACGCTGGCGAGTTTGTCCAAAACTTCGGTGATGAAGGCGCAAAAAATGGCTACTGCTTATATAAAGTAGGTTGCAAAGGTCCATATACATTTAATAACTGCTCACGCGAGAGATTTAACCAGCACACATCATGGCCAGTTCAAGCGGGACACGGCTGTATAGGCTGCTCAGAGCCAGACTTCTGGGATACGATGGGACCATTTGAAGAGCCTATGGCAGACAGACTCTTTGATACTGTTTTAGGTCTTGGAGCTGATAATGTAAGCGATAAAGTTGGCATTGGAATTTTAGCTCTTACAGGCATTGGCATAGCAGCTCACGCTGTTATAGCTTCTATGAGTGAAGATAAAGAATAAGGCGAAAAAATGAGTGAAAAAAGAATAGTAATAGACCCTATAACACGTATCGAGGGACACTTAAGAATAGAAGTTGTCGTAGATGAAAATAATGTCGTAAAAGAGGCGTATTCTGGCTCAACTCTTTGGCGTGGCTTAGAGCAGATCGTAAAAGGCAGAGATCCAAGAGATGCTGGCTTTTTTATGCAAAGAATTTGTGGCGTTTGTACATACTCACACTACCGAGCAGGCATTATTGCAGTTGAAAATGCCCTTGGCATCAAGCCTCCATTAAATGCTGAGCTAACTAGAACGCTGATGAACGCAGCTTTATATCTTCACGATCACATCGTACATTTTTATCAGCTTCATGGCATGGATTGGGCGGACGTCGTCTCTGCACTAAGTGCAGATGTGCATAAAGCTAGCGAAGAGGCGTTTAAATATACTGATCTGCCATTTGCCACGGGAGCTGACAAGCTAAAAGAGGTAAAAGAGAGGGTTGAAGCATTTGTTAAAAAGGGCAACCTTGGACCATTTGCCAACGCATACTGGGGACATAGCACATATAAATTTACGCCAGAGCAAAATTTGATCGTTCTCTCTCACTACTTAGAGTGTTTAAGAATCCAAAGAACTGCAGCTCAGATGATGGCTATCTTTGGCGCGAAAAACCCACATCCACAAAGCTTAACAGTTGGTGGCGTGACCTGCGTAATGGACCTTATGGATCCAGCTAGAATGGGCGAATATATGAGCAAATTTGCCGAGATCAAAGAATTTGTTGATAGAGCTTACTATCCAGATATCTTGATGGCGGCTAAAGCTTATGGTAATGAGCCAAGCGTTCTAAACGATGTTGGTGTGGCAAATTTACTCTGCTACGATGAGTTTTTGATAGGCAAAAATGATCATATATTTAAAGGTGGCTATATCTTAAATGGCGATCTTAACAAGGTTTATGATATCGATGAAAATAAAATCACTGAAGAAGCTACTAGGTCTTGGTATAAAAACGACAAAGCACTTCACCCATATGACGGCGAGACTGAGGCGAACTACACAGGCCTTATTGATGGCGAGAGCATAGACGCCGAGGGCAAACTAGCTCATAGTAAGCTTTTTGATACAAAAGGCAAATATAGCTGGATTAAAGCACCAAGATATGATGGCATGCCTATGCAAGTAGGTCCAATAGCAAGTATCGTTATAAACTACGCTAAAGGCAACGAGAGAGTTAAAAAAGTAGTTGACGAATTTTTAGCAAAGAGTGGCTTGCCATTAAGTGCAGTCTTTTCAACTCTAGGCAGAACCGCTACTCGTATGCTTGAGGCAAAAGTAGTAGCAGAGCACACAATGGACGCATTTAATGCCTTGGTAGAAAATTTAAAATCAGATCAAGAGACTTGCGCAAAATATGTAATCGATAACAAAAAAGAGTACAAAGGAAATTTCCAAGGCAATGCTCCAAGAGGTGCGCTTAGTCACTGGTGCCGCATAAAAGATGGCGTTATCACAAACTGGCAAGCAGTCGTGCCAAGTACATGGAATGCCTCTCCAAAAGATGCACAAAATCAAATGGGAAGCTACGAAGCGTGCTTAGTTGGTTTAAAGATCGCTGATCTTTCAAAACCACTCGAGATAATACGAAAAATTCACTCTTATGATCCTTGCATCGCGTGTGCCGTGCATGTTATGGATACGAAGGGAAATGATTTGAGTACTTATAAGATAAATCCAAATTTGTAAGGAGAGAATATGTCACATAAAAATGCTGACAGGATCAGTGAATACGAATTCTCCATCGGCGTTAGGCTGACACACTGGATTAGATTTGCAGCTATCACACTTTTAGTTGTGAGTGGCTACTATATATCATACGTTTTTGTGAGTCCAGAGATCACGAGCGAGCCTACAAATTTTATGCAAGCAAAGTGGCGTATGGCTCACCAGATCGCTGGCTTTGTGCTGATAGCGGCGTTTATCTTTAAATTTTATCTATTTATCTTTGATAAACATAGCAAAAAAGAGTGGATGAGTGTGGTTGATTTTCTAAATCCAAAAATTTGGATCGCACAGATCAAATACTATCTTTTTATGGGGCCACACCCGCATTTAAGGGGCGTTTATAATCCTTTGCAGTTTGCCTCATACTTTTTCTTTTATCTTGTTTTGACTCTTATTTGCCTAAGTGGTCTTGTGCTTTATGTTCATGTTTATCATGAGGGACTTGGTGGAGCACTTTATGAGCCAGCTAGGTTTTTTGAAGAGCTTATGGGCGGACTAGCAAATGTCAGAACGATACATAGAATTTGTATGTGGGTCATTATGATATTTGTGCCGATTCATGTTTATATGGCGGTATTTAACGCTGTTAAAGGCAAAAATGGAGCGATGGACGCTATCGTTAGTGGTTATAAATTTGTAAAAGAACACTGATGAGAGTGCTGGTTCTTGGTATCGGCAACGTGATGTTTGCTGATGAGGGCATAGGTGTTCATTTTGTAAATTTGATGGCTAAAAACTATAAATTTATAAGCTCTAAAAACGAGCTTACTCTAATGGACGGGGGCACTTTAGCCCTCGCTCTAACTCACATAATAAGCGAATTTGACTATCTTATCGTCGTTGATTGCATTAGCGCAAATGGCGCAAGCGTGGGCGATGTCTATTTTTTTGACTTTCTAAACGTACCAAATTTTATCAGCTGGGACGGCTCGGCTCACGAGATCGAGATGCTCCAGACCCTTCATCTGATGGAGCTTGCAGGGGATAGACCTACGACTAAAATTTTAGGCATCGTGCCTAGCCGCATAGAATCATCAAATTTTAGCCTCTCAGATGAAGTGATAAAAGCTTCTAACATCCTAGAAAAAACGCTACTTGATCACTTAAAAGAGCTTGATTTTAAGTGTGAAAAGGTGGCAAATTTTACCCTAAACGATATCGTTGATGAATACGCTAAAAAAGGTTTAAAATGATACTTGCTTTTAAATTTACTTGCCACAAGGACGCTTCGTTTCTAGTGCCATTTTTACGCTTGTTTGCTGGCGATCTAGCTCATAGCTTAAAGTGCAAAGATGATGAAATTTGTCTAAAGGTAAGTGGAGACGCCAGTGAGCTTGAGAGCGTGGCAAATAAAGCAAGTACGCTCTTGCCTTTTAGTCTTTTTATAAAGCACAGTGAAGTCTTGGCTGCAAGTGAGCTTGACGAAGATAGCAAGATAAATGAGATAAAATTTAGTGGCCTAACTCCGACTCAAGCGAGCACATTTTTGGCTAGCGAAAAGGCTATCTTAAATGAAAGTGGCGTGCTATGTGAGAGTAAATTTGAAGGCGAGATAACGCTTGGTAATTTTAATGAAAAGCTAAAAGCTTGCCTAAATTTATTAAAAAACGGCAAGAGTGTTTGCGTAGAGCAAGATGAAAATTTATATGAAATTTCTCTTGGCGTAAATTTTGACACAAATTTTTTGATTCCTGTAAATTTAAAGCAACTACCAAAAATTTTTATCGCCGATGATAGAGTTTTGACATTTCTGGCTAGTTTTGAAAAGCCACTTTTAGCACTAAAGACGACAGCCATTTATAGACAAAATCACGAGGATGCACCACTATTTTTTGACGTGATGGCACCAAACGATCTTTTTCTTTACGCCGTTTGCGAACAGCTAAATAAAGAAAATTTTAGCTTTTTAAGCGTTAAAGTAAAGGAGCAAAAAAATGCTCTTTCAAGGCTTACTTTGCTTGAAAGTAGTGCACTTTTGAGCCCATTTTTCTATGCAAAAAACGAGGAATTTGAGCTTGAGAGTTTGGGAGAAGTGGCTTTGGGGCTTAAATTTAGCAAATTTAGAGATGATGAAATTTGCCTGCTTTCAAAATCAAGCAAAACGCAGCTTCTATTTTTGCCAAAATTTAGTAGTTTTGAAGAAATTTATGAGCTCATAAGAGCCGAGGAGGGCGGTGAAAGGCTACTTGAAAATTTTAGTAAAGAGCGCGCCTTGCCGAGCGATAAATTTAGCTCAAACGCTAGCTTTTTCTCGCTGTTTTGCATAGCTGGGCGTATACTTGGCTTAGGCGATGACTTTAAAAAAGCAGGGGAGAATTTGCTCCTTATGGCAGCTGATTTTAGCGGTCAAAAGGGTGTTAGGATCGATTATAAAATGAAAGATGACTTTGGTTTAGACGGGGTTAAGTTTGTAAAAAGTATCATTTCATTTATCCTTGCTGGCGCTGGAGAGAAGAACATCAGCTTTGGTTGCACCGAGTCTTTGGCGCATTTTTTGAGCGATTTTAGCTATGAAAAACGAGATAAATTTAACATTAAAAATGTTACTTTAAGCGGGGATTTATTTTATAATAAGGTAGTTAGCAACTTGATAAAAAAGCACCTAAACCCAAATATAAAAACAAATTTTGACCCCGGATTTGGCGTTGAGATCAAGCTTTAGATATGAGATCAAAGGCTTAGTTCAAGGCGTTGGCTTTAGACCTTTTGTCTATACTTTGGCACACAATTTCTCTCTTGTCGGTGAAATTTACAACGACGATGAGGGCGTGAAGCTAAATTTTAGCGGAGAAGAGGCTAGCTTTTTGGCTTTTGAAAAAGAGCTTTATGAGAAGCTACCAGCTCTTGCCAGGATCGATGAGCTAAAGAAATTTAAGATAGATAAAATTTATGAAAAGCTTGAGATCATTGCTTCAAAGTCGGCCACCAAGCAAGCGCCTATCTTGCCTGATTACGCACTTTGCGATGACTGCTTGCGCGAGTTTTATGACTCCACAAATCCACGCTACAAATATCCATTTATAAACTGCACCAACTGCGGACCGAGATTTTCCATCATCAAAGCATTGCCTTATGACAGGGTAAATACGACGATGAACGAGTTTAAGATGTGTAAATTTTGTGGGGGCGAATACAAAGACCCGCTTAATCGCCGCTATCACGCAGAGCCGATCTCTTGCCCAAACTGTGGACCAAAACTCTATCTAAAAGATAAATTTGGCAAAGTCTTGGCTAGTGGGAACGAAGCGGCTAAAGAGGCAGCTAGGCTCATAAACGAAGGCAAAATTTTAGCCATTAAGGGACTTGGTGGCTTTCATCTAGTCTGCGACGCGACAAATGAAGCCGCAGTTAGCGAGCTAAGAGCTAGAAAGCACCGCCCAAGCAAGCCATTTGCTCTGATGAGTAAAAATTTACAAAACGCTAGAGAGATAGCACAAATTTCAGAGGCAGAGGCGAAGCTTCTTAGCTCAAATTTAAAGCCGATCGTCTTGCTTGAAGCAAAAAATGGCTCAAACATCGCAAAAAGTGTCGCTCCAAATTTAAACAAGCTTGGCGTTATGCTTGCATTTAGTGGCATACATCTTTTGCTATTTGACTATCTTTTGCACGACATCATTGCAACTAGCGCAAACATATCAGGCGAAGTTGTGATAAAAGACGAGAGTGAACTAAGAGAAAAACTAGGTGATGTCATAGATTTTTACCTTGATCACGATCGAGAAATTTACTCGCCAAGTGACGATAGTATCGCATTTTGCGTTGGTGATGAGACGATTTTTACAAGGACGAGCCGTGGCTTAAATCCAAATTTCATCCATACAAATTTTAAGCAAAAAGGGACATTTTTAGCCCTTGGAGCCGAGCTAAAAAGCTCATTTTGTATCTATAAAGACGGACTTTTGATGATTAGCCCGTATATCGGCGATCTAAAAAACGTAGCGACTTTTGATAGATTTAAGGATATTTTTACCCTTTTTGAAACGACTTATGATCTAAAAATAGACAAGGTCATAGCCGATTTGCATCCAAATTTTTTAAATACAAAATGGGCGAAGGATCAGGGCTTTGAGCTCATTCATTTGCAGCACCACTATGCACATTTGTTAAGTGTGATCTTTGAAAATGATTTGCCAGATAAAGAGTATCTTGGCTTTTGTTTTGACGGCACTGGATACGGGGAAGATGGCAAAATTTGGGGTGGCGAGGTCTTTAGGCTGGATAAAAAAAGTTACAATAGAGTTTATCACTTTGATGAATTTAGCCTATTTGGGGGCGAAAACAGCATCAAAAATATTTATCTAATCGCATATTCTATTATTTTAAAATACTCTCTTGAGGACGAAGCTCGTAAATTCTTAGTAAATTTTGATGAAAAAATGCTTGCAAATTTTAAAAAAATGGAGCAAAAAGGATTAAACTTAATAAAGACTAGCTCGGTTGGTAGGATATTTGACGCATTTGGAGCGATTATTTGTGGGCTTTTTCACTCGAGTTTTGAGGGCGAGAGTGGCATGAGGCTTGAAGCACTTTATGATAAAAATTTAGATGTGTGTTATAAATTTAGCCTAGACAATGGAGTGATCGGCTTTAAAGAAGCTTTTAAAAGTGCTTTAAAAGATGAGCCAAGAGTGGCTGCAACGGCATTTATAAATGGCTTGGCTGATATTATTTTTGAAATTTCAAAAAAAGAAAAAATGGAAATTTTGCTAAGCGGCGGAGTTTTTCA
>NZ_PIRR01000056.1:0-7506 GCF_003048555.1 Campylobacter concisus
GAGCAAAGATGAATGATTTTTTCGATAGTTTAAAAGAGATAAAAAAAGAACTTACTAAAGAGCAAGGTGAGATCAAAAAAACTCAAAAAGAAGCCGTTTCTCATACAAAAGAAGAGGCGATCTCATATAAAGAAAATAAGCTAAAAAACGAATTTGCAGGGTACATTAAAGGCCAAGATATAAGAAAAATATAAATTTGGAATGCTTATTGCTAAAACATGTAATATTTTATATGGAGTAGGCAATGAAAGTTACGCAAACATTAGAATCTCTAAGTATTTTAACTGATAATGACACTTTGTTTCGTGAGCTTAGAGATATGATAAGCAGAAATTTTACAAAAATTTTATCTAATAAAAATAAGGTTATTTCGTTTTATGAAGAGAGCGAAATCCCACAACGCAAGTGCTTTTTAAAATTTATAAAAAAACTTTATGAAAAGCAAAGCGATGATAAGCTTGATATTCGTTTTGCAAACTATAAAACCATAAAGCTTGGCTTTGTTCAAAAAAATGCCCTAACTCCAGTCATTAGCCTAAACGTAAATTTTGTAAAAAATGAAGTCGAATTTGAACTAAAAGATGCACTTTGCAGAGATTTTGCTAGCTACATCAGCGAGAGTCTAGTAAAAAGTAATATTGCCTTTAGCAAAAATGATGATTTTTTAAACATCACCATCTCAAATGACAACGACATAAACACATTAAATAAACTACTCTACAAAAGAAGCTATCCAAAATTTAGCGTAAATTTTATCTATGATGAAAAAGACTACAGAGCCTTTAAACAAGGCATAAAAATAAAAAGCTCATCTAAATTTGTAAGCAGATTTTCTGTGCTTGCAAATTTACTTGAGGAAAATTTTGAGATTTTGGGTTGCAAAAAAAATGATGACTTTGAAACCATCAGACAAAGCTACCTTTCGCTCGTAAATATCTATCACCCAGATAGGCATGCCAACAAAAATCCTCTCATACAAGAAGAATATGCAAAGAAATTTAAAAATATTCAATCTGCTTATGAAAGCCTAAAACCATACTTTAAAAATCAAGAAAATTTTGTGATGGTTGGCTAGAGCACGGCTTGTCACAAGGGCTATTAAAGAGAGCAAAAATGAATGGTGAAATGTTTAATATATGCGCCATTATTGTTGCCGCAAAGCAGGCCATAAAGTCAAATTCTTCTATCCTATATAATGGCACTAACTACGAAAATAGTATAAATTTTCACTTTCTCTCAGGCCATAGGGCAAATGGCGTAAATGAGTGGTTTTTGAGCACGCATTAAAACTTGGATTAAGCGATGTAAGACTTACTGCAAATTTAACTGGCTCATCAGATGAACGTTTATTGCTTAGCTTTTCAAACTCTACCGCAAAATCGATCATTTGTATTTTTAAAGAGCACATGAGCTGCTTCGTGCCCTACTGGAAATACAACAAAAATCAAAGAGGCTGGGACATAATATATAAAGAATTTGGTCTTGAAAAAGATGTAAATTTAGAAAATTTTAGTGACAACACAGAGGCTTTTATGGACACACTTACCAAGATAGCAGCCTTTGCAGATGAGATAGAGTGTGAGAATTTTGGTGAGTGTTTTCGCAGGGCATTAAAATCACTTAGATCTTCAAGCAATGATGATCAAAAGATATTTAATGCACCGCTTATGCCAAAGAAAAATTTAGCTCTTTTTGCTGCGGCAAGCTTGGCTGATGTCTTTGGCGGTATGGGCTCTTGGAACGACGATGCAGCAGGCATGGCACAATATAAAAAACGTGGCAAAGAGTACGAAGAGATTAGTAACGAGCTTTTTACGCAGATGCGTAAGGCCATACTTTTTGCTGTAAATGAGTGGTAGTTAGCCGTTTATCTGATAGACTCTTTTTCGCTGGCTTGAGCTACCGATGTTTAGAATTTTGCGGTATTTTGTGATAGTTCGGCGAACGATTTGGATGTTAAATTTAGCTTGGATTAGCTCTTGAATTTTTAGATCAGAAAGTGGCTTTTTGTGGTCTTCATTTTTGATAAGCTCTAGCAAAAATTCCTTTATCGCAGCATTTGAAGTCTCCTCGTCAAAGCCAGTTGAAAAGAAATTTTTAAGTGCGACCGTGCCTCTTGAACAGCTTAGATATTTGTTTGCGATCGCTCTTGATATGGTTGAAGGGTTGCGCCCAAGCTCGTCTGCTAGGTCTTTTAACTTCATAGGCTTTATGTCGCCACCCAAAAAGTAGTCATACTGATACTCAACTATCATGAGCCCTATCTTATAAAGCGTCGCTTTTCTCATCTCAAGGGCGTCTATGAGCTCGCTTGCCTCTTTTATGCGCGAGCTTACAAAAGCCTCTTTCTCGTCTAATCCCTCAGTATCAACCAAAATTTCAGGATAGTACTCGTCATTTATCTGCACGCTTATGCCGCTACTTGTGCTTAGCACGAAGATATCAGGCACCGCCTCTTTTTCATCTTCGAGATACTCAATGGCCGGGGGATTTTTAAATTTTTTTATGATCTTTAGCGCGTTGTCGTAAAATTTTAGCTTTCTAAGTTTTTCTATATTTTCAAAATTTAAGATGATCTTTCTTGCGCACTCTATGATCTCATCGCTTGCCTCTGCTTCACTTAGCTGAAACAAAAAGCTCTCTTTGATATCTTTTGCACCCACGCCACAAGGCTCAAGGTAGGCAAATCTCGCTCTAACCCGCTCTACTTCGCCCTCATTAAAGCCCACAAAGATTTCATCATCATAAGAAAAATAGCCCTCATCGTCTAAGCACTCGATGATCTTATATGCGATATCTTGAGACTTTTGCGTGGGGAAAAGTGGCGGATTGATTTGACTAATTAGCTTTTCATAGAGGCTTTCTTTGTAGATGCTTAAAGCCTCGATGCTCTCAGTAACAGAATTTTTGCTAACCTGCTCAAAAAAATTTCTTTTTTTTTCGCTTTTTTCTAAATTTTTATGTTCGATCGTGGCAAATGGATTGTCTTTTATAAAAGGCTCAAGCGTCTCTTTTAGCTCATCAAGTCCGCTTTGAAGTATGGGAAGCCAGCTTCGTAGTGTTTGGTTTAGTTTGATCTTTGGCGCTAAAGTTTGCTTTTGCCTTAGCATCATCTACTCAAGCAGCTTAAATTCTTCGCCAAGATAGTGCGTTCTAACGAGCTTGTTGTTTGCCACTTCGCTCGCACTGCCACTTGCTAGAAGCGAGCCGTCTTTGATGACATAAGCTCTGTCACAAATAGCTAGCGTCTCACGGACGTTGTGGTCAGTTATCAAAACGCCGATGCCTAGCTTTTTAAGGTCTCTAACGATGCTTTGGATGTCGCTAACTGCGATAGGATCGACGCCTGCAAATGGCTCATCAAGAAGTAAAAATTTTGGCTTTATGATGAGGCTTCTAGCGATCTCACAGCGTCTGCGCTCGCCACCACTTAGACTAACACCCTTTCTTAGGCGAATAGGCTCAATGTTTAGCATATTTAGCATCTCATTTACTTTTTTAGAGATCTCTTCTGCGTTTTGGTCTAAAATTTCAGCTCCAAGAATTAAATTTTCTTCGACACTTAACTCTTTAAATATGCTTGATTCTTGCGGCAAATAGCCAATGCCAAGGTGTGCTCTTTTGTGAAGCGGAACATTTGTGATCTTTTCGTCATTTAAAAAAACATCTCCGCTAGTTGGTGAGATGAGTCCGCAAATCATATAAAAAGTAGTCGTCTTTCCAGCACCATTTGGCCCAAGAAGCCCCACGACTTCGCCGCTATTTACCTCTAAAGATATACCTTTTATGATCTCACTTTTCTTAATCATCTTTTTTAGATCTTTTACTTCTAGTTTATGCACTTATAACCTCGTATTTTCTGCCATTTTTGCTAGGAGAAATTTTTACTAACGTATAGCTCTCGCCATTTTTCTTTAGAGCTTTTTCTAAATTTTCATCGCCCCACTCTACTAGATGAAGCCCCTCTTCAAATAAATTTTCAAAAAGGCCGTTTTTTACCATCCCGTCAAATCCGATCTGATAAATGTCGTAGTGGTAGATATCTTTACCATAAATTTGCATCAAAGAAAACGTAGGCGACGTCACGCTCTCTTCTATGCCATGAGCCTTAATGATCGCCTTTACAAGCGTCGTTTTACCACTTGCTAGATCGCCACTTAGTAGCACCACGCCACTTTTTGGAAGCACCTGTACAAGCCGGTTTAGCTCATTTTCTAAAAGCTCAAAAACCATCAAAGCTCTTTTACATATTCGCTTTGAGCGCTTTTTGGTATGCTTTTTGTAGTTGGGATCGCTAGCACCTCGTATCTCGCCTCGCGCGTTAGAAATTTGATGCTAACCACATCGCCAACTTTAACATCTTTTGCCGCTTTTGCCTGCACACCGTTGATGCTCACAACGCCGCTTTTGCACATATCTTCGCTAACGGCACGCCTTTTTGTGATATTTACTACGTTTAAAAATTTATCTACTCTCATGCGGCGGATTTTAACAAAAATAGCCTTAAATTTTTAATCCTTTAGATATTTTAAAAGCTCTTTTAAATTTAGAGGTATTACGCTACCGTGGGTTTCATTTTTAAAAAGCTCAAAGTGAGAATTTACGCTACTTTGTTTTAAAATCAAAGCCAAATCGCTCGCCTTTAAAATGCCAGCTTTGTCTGTTTTGCCCTTTCTTTTTTCGAGCTCACCAACACTAAGAAAGACAAATTTAGCCTTTAGTTTCTCTTTAAATTTACCATCACTCACGTTTTGCTTTAAAATTTCAGAATCGCCCCACCAAAGAGACGGCGAAGCGATAAAGAAATTTGAAAATACGCCCTCGTTTTTAAGCAAGGCATAGAGCGTAAAAAGACCGCCAAAAGAGTGACCGTAAAGACTTTTTTGACTATCTTGCACGTTAAATTTCTCATCGATTAGCGGCACTAAATTTTTAGTTAAAAAGTGGTAAAACGCATCTGCGCCACCACCTTTACTAAACTCCTCGCCATCCGCCTTTGGAGTGAGATCTCTTGTGCGTTTTTCTACCTCGTAGCTTTTGTCTGTGTCATATCCTATGCCTATTATTAGTGGTGCAGCCTTGCCATCAAATTCATTTAAGAGCATATTAAACTGGGCATTTGCATCAAGCAAGAAAAGCACATTTTTAAACTCACTTTGCCCCTTTAGCTTGGCTGTAAAAATTTTATAAATTTCATCATTTGCACTCATTTTAAAGGTTGAAATTTCAAATTTACTAGCAGCTTTTTGGCTAAGTGGCTCAGGCGTCTGGCTAGGTCCTGCGTGCAAAGTCTGCGTCATACCAAGCGTAAAAAGTAAAAATTTAAGCGCTCTTACCATTTTGCAGCGACCTTAAACCAAAATCTCCTGCCTTCTTGTGGATACCAGTAGTAATTGCCGTCGTCTGCTAGCGCCTCATCGTATCTTACTTTATCAAAGATATTGTAGGCATTTAGGCTAAGTGTTAGGTGCTTGTTTGCGTCCCAGCTTACGCCTGTATCAAATGTGAGTAAATTTTTATTATTTTCACTCACCTTATTGCCAGGGCCAAATTTCACACTAGTAAGCTTACTCTCATAGTTTGTGGTGAAGAATGTTTTTACACTCTTAATTGGTTTATAAGCAAGTGTTGCATGAAATGCATGTTCTGGGGTTGCTGTTAGGCTTTTTGCATCAAGTCTACCAAGATTTGTCTCACTAAATTTCATAGGACCATTTGGTGTGTTTATCGTTGGGTTGCCAGTTTTTATTTTTGACTTATTATAGGTGTAGTTTGAGCTTAAATTTAGATTCGAAAGGATGTCATAATCGCCACTTAGCTCAACGCCCCAAACGGTCGCACCTTCAATATTAAAGTAAGTTCCCCAGCCAGGGCAATTAACACTTGGCGCACCTGAGCAAGTACCAAAAGCTGGAATTCTATTTACATTACTGCCGTCAGTGTCTAAGATCTTATCTTTAAATTCATTTTTAAAAAACATTACCGAGCCTCTAAAATCAGCCTGATTGTCATAATATGCACCAACTTCGTAAGTTATACTTTTTTCTGGCTTTAGATCTTTGTTTCCAAAATCAACTATTTTCCAAGCATTTTGAATAGTGCCTACTTCCGGGGAGATTTGATTGACATTTGGCGTTTTATAGCCAGTCGCTACGCCACCTTTGAGGCTTAGCGTATCTGTAGCGTTATAGACTAGGTAAGCTCTTGGCGAGAGGTGATTGCCAAAGAATTCGTTGTGCGTGAGTCTTGAGCCAAGCGTTAAAAAGAGCTTCTCATCTAAAATTTGCCACTCATCTTCGATAAATCCCGCATGCTCGCTCATCGAGTAGGTCTTTGGGTCTTTTAAGCCGTTTCTTGAGGCATTTGAGACGATGAAGGTCGTGCCGACATTTTGCTTGCTAAAATCATAGCCAAAAGTGAGTGTATGCGCACCAAAAAACGTTGTAAATTTAGAGTTAAAGTTGTGATTTTTAGCTTTTGCAGGTATGAATTTATCAAAAAGGCTCGTTCTTTGTGTCTGATCATAGATGTAGCTAAGATCGGCATTTAGACTATCAAATTCTCCAAGATAGCCCACACCATAGCTCTTTTTCTCGTAGTCATAGGCGTTTAAAACCTTATTTGTCTTTATGGTAGCCGTTTTGCCGACGGTGCGTGAGTAGTCGTGTTTTTCACTTGAGCCAAGGATAAAAAATTTATTGTGCTCATCTGGAGTGATCCAAAGTTTTGCACTTAAATTCCTCTTATCGCTCTTTTGATAACCGCCTTTGTAGTTGTCCTCATCTCTTAGCTTTTTATATCCCCAAAGCTGAAGTGCGAAAAGCTCTTTATAAAGAGGTAAATTTAGATAAAAGTCACCCTGTCTGCCATCGCCTATACCTTTATGAGTGTTTATCGTGGTTGAGATGCCGACATTGCCACTAAATTTTGAAAAATCTTTTTTAGTGATGATATTTATAACACCTCCAACCGCATCGCTACCATAAAGCGAGCTCATAGGACCACGGATGACCTCTATACGCTCGATCGCCTCGGCTGGTGGAATGAAATTTGAGTTCATATCCCCTGCTCCGCCCTTTGGGTTTGCGCTACTTGAATTTACTCTTTTACCATCTATTAAAACTAGCGTTTGAGAGCTTTCCATACCGCGTATCGAGATACCGCTAGCTGGACCATCCTCACCACCAACGACATTTACGCCTGGCACTTTTTGAGCGATTGAGTGGAGTGAAGTAAAGCTATCTTTTGTAAGCTCATCGCCGCTTATCACACTAATGCTTGCAGGAGCTTCTTTTATCTGCTGCGAAAAGCCACTAGCACTTACTACAACACCATCAAGCCTTGTTTCGTTATTGTCTTTATACTCTGCTCCAAAGAGCGAATTTGCCACACAAACACTAAGACAAATGGCAATAAATTTTGTTTTTCTCACAACTATCCTTTTAAAAATTTAATTTGAAAAAGTTTGAAATTTAGCGAAGTATCTTTTAAAACAATATTAATTAT
>NZ_PIRR01000057.1:0-7468 GCF_003048555.1 Campylobacter concisus
ATCTATTACAATTCATGAAATAGCTGGGTTTTGGCAATTTCAAGTAAAACCTAATGGAATACTATTTTTAACGAGTACAAGATGGAAGTTATAAATACATTTGTGGGCGAAAAATATATCCAGCACAATCCTAGCTTTAAAGATGGTATGGATATCATTTCTAATTTGTAAAAAAGTAAAATTTCAAATAAATAAAAAAATGCAAGTAAAACGAAAAATATACAAATCTTTTCAATACGAGAAAATGAGACATAGCTTGCGAGCTAGATTATTCTTTTTAGCCGTAGCAGTCGTGATTTTGGCAATCGAAATTTATATCGCAGCTTTTGTTAAAGGTGGCTTCGTGCGACATTATTTGGGTGATGTGCTAGTTACGGTGATGCTTTACGCATTTGGACGAGCTATATTTAAAATTGCACCAAAAATTTTAGCATTTGAAATATTTATTTTCTCGCTATTTATAGAAATTTTACAATACTTTAAAGTGCTTGAAATTTTAGATATTCATAATTTAATAATACGCATAGTCTTTGGCGGAACATTTGACGTTAGCGACATCGTATGTTACGCGTTGGGCTGTTTGCTGGCTTATTTGATTGATATCATTTGCTTTCTGCAAAAGTATAAAAGTCCAAAGATATAGTGATAAACTACAACTTTGTTTTTAAGTATAAAGCAGGAGTTAATCATCTTAAAAGCTCCAGCAAAATTTATCAGTTTATTTTAGTTCGCCCCAGTTTTTAGCGATATTTAGTGATGTTTTAAGTGGTACATTTAACGTGTAAATTTCCTCCATCGTCTTTTGCGTCGCCTTGCCAAATTCCTGCGCAAATTCGTCTTTTACTTCAAAGATCAGCTCATCGTGGATTTGAAGCAACATCTTTGTATTTTCATCTAAATTTGCTCTAACTTTTACCATCGCCATCTTGACTAGATCTGCTGCAGAGCCTTGAAAGACCGTATTTACCGCCTCGCGCTCAAACATAGCTATTTGCATAGGTGTGGCACTTTTAAAGTCAAAATAGCGCCTTCTGCCAAGTAGTGTCTGCACAAATCCGTCATTTTTAGCTGAAATTTTTATGCTCTCTAAAAAATCTTTGATTGTCTCAAACGCCTTAAAATAGCGCTCTATATACTCTTTCGCCTCGGCTCTTGTGATATTTACTTGATTTGCCAGTTTGCTTGAACCCATACCATAAATAAGGCCAAAATTTATACTCTTTGCCACGGCTCTATTTTGCCCATCACTGCTACCAAATATGCTAATAGCCGTCCTTGCGTGGATATCCTCGTCATTTTTAAACGCCTCAAGCAGCGCAGGATCACGGCTGAAGTGAGCTAGCAGCCTAAGCTCGATCTGGCTGTAGTCAAGCCCCACAAAGCTATAGCCCTCGCGCGCTTCAAAGCACTCTCTGACATCCTTTGCGAGGCTGCCACGAGCTGGGATATTTTGTAAATTTGGATTTTTACTTGATAGCCTGCCAGTGCTCGTGCCAGTTTGCAAAAAGCTCGTATAAATTCGAGAGCCCTCGTCCTTTTTCGCAAGTGCCAAAAGTGGCTCGCAGTAGGTGCTTTGCAGTTTATATAGCTCCCTGTAGGCTAAAATTTTCTCAATCACTGGATGAGCGTCTATGAGCTCAGCTAGCACGCTCTCATCGGTGCTATATCCTGTTTTTGTCTTCTTTTTCGCTGGAAGCTTTAAATGCTCAAAAAGTATGACGCCAAGCTGTTTTACTGAGTTTATGTTGAAATTTTCGCCGCTTAGCTCGTAAATTTCACTTGTTAGTGCCTTTAGTTTTGTGTCGTTTTCGAGGATGAGCTTTTGCATTTTGGCTTCGTTTATCTTGATACCGTTTTGCTCCATGTCAAAGAGCGTGAGGATAAAAGGAAACTCGTGCGTATCGGCAAGGGCAAGTAAATTTTTATCAAGCGTGTTTTGAAAAGTTTTATAAAATTTAAGCGTTATCCAAGCATCCTCAGCAGCGTATTTAGCAGCATTTTCTAGAGGCACATCACCAAAAGTCTGCCCTTTTTTGACCATATCTTCAAATTTAATCGTATCGTAGTCATAAAGTCTCTTTGCCAGCGCGTCCATTCCAACGCTCGAGTTTGGATCGCTAAGCCACGCAAGGATCATTGTATCTTTGAAATTTGCAGGTGGGTTTAGACCTAGGTTATTTTTAACTATCTCAAAGTCATATTTTAAATTTTGTCCGATCACGCAACCTTTGTAAATTTGACCTATCGCCCAAGTTGCAAATTTTAGGCTAATTTGCTGCGGCACACCAAGGTAGTTGTGAGCTATCGGCACGTAGTAGGCGTCCTCATCGTTGAAGCAAAAGCTAAATCCAACAATCTTTGCACTCCTGCTATCAACACCAGTCGTCTCCGTGTCAAATGCGACGATAGTTTTAGGCGTGATGTCAGCAAGTAGCTTTTCAATATTTGCTTCATCAAGTAGTAAATTTGCCCTAAAGCCTAGTTTAAACTCGACACTTTCCTCTTTTTGCAAGCTCTTAAGAAGCCTATTTAGATCGTACTCTTTTAAAATTTCTGAGATATTTATCAGAGGATTTTGCTCTGGAAATTTCGAGTGCTCAAGATCAAGTGAAGTGATGGCGTCATCAAAGAGCGTGGCTAGTTTTTTGCTCAAAAATGCTTCGTCTTTTGCGGCGGCAAGCATATTTTTAGTGCGCTCGTTTCTAAGAAGGGCTAAATTTTCATAAATTCCCTCTAAGCTTCCGTACTCAGCCAAAAGCTTTTTAGCTCCCACTGCGCCGATACCTTTGACACCTGGGATGTTGTCCGAGCTATCGCCTGCGATCGCTAAGAAATCCCTTACTTGAGCTGGATAGACGCCATACTTTTCAAAGCAGCTTCCACTATCATGATCGATCTTGCTTTGTGGGCTGTAGATGCTTACTTTACCGTCTTCTATGAGCTGGTAAAGGTCCTTATCATGCGTAACGATACGTACAAATATATCTTTGTCTTTACAAAATTTAACCGCACTTGCGATGATGTCATCGGCCTCATAGCCCTCGCGACTAAGGCTGTAAAGCCCCATTTTTTCTATCATATCTATGCAAACTGGGAGCTGCTCTTTTAGCTGAGCTGGCGGCTCGCTCCTGTTTGCTTTGTAATCACCTAAAATTTCGTGACGTAAGGTCTTGCCTTTACTGTCAAGTGCGAAGATGAGATAGTCGCTTTGGTATTCATCCTTGAGGCTTGCTATAAAATTTGCAAAGCCGCTCACCATTCCACTTGGTTTGCCATTTCTGTTTTTAAGTCCGCTCATGGCGTAGTAGAGCCTAAAAAAGAAACCAAAAGTGTCAATAATCGTAAGTGTTTTCATTTTTATCCTTTGTGTAATTTTATGAAATTTAGGCAAAAAATAGGCTGATTTATAAAAATTTTTGATATTATGGCGGACATTACAAATAAAAAATCACAAAAATAAAAAGCTTAAGGTCATGAAAAAAATAGTTTTTTTACGTATCAATCCAAATGCAGTAGGTGGTGCCGAACGCTATTTAAGAAGGCTTACCAAAGCCCTAAAAGACGTAGGTATAGACACATCTATACGCTCATATCTAGGAGAGGCTAGGATCTCGTCATGGAAAAAGGCTTTGAGATTTAACGCACAAGTAAGACGTCAAAAACAAAGCGATGAGATTTATTTTAGCTTGGAGCGAGTGAGTTGTACGGATATTTACAGGGCAGGGGATGGCGTGCATAAAATTTATCGTGCCACAAAGCCATTTTGGTGGGTTAATCCTTTAAATTTTGTCTATCCATATCTAGAAAAACGTTGCTTTAAAAATTCTAAAAAGATAATCGCAAATTCAAACTACATAAAAGAGCAAATCATTTCGGCCTATGGTGTCGACGAGTCGAAGATTGTCACTATTTATAATGGTATAAATTTGCCACAAAAAGTGGAAAAGGGCGAAGCAAAACTTAGCGTATGCGAAGAATTTGGACTCGATTACAATTTACCAATTGTGCTTTTTGTCGGAAATGGCTTTAAAAGAAAAGGAGCAAAGGATTTTTTACTTCTTGTCTCAAAGCTAAAAACGCCAGTAAATGCGCTAATGGTAGGCAAAGATAAAAATTTAAATTCATATAAGAAGCTAGCAAAAAAGCTAAAGATAAAGGCATTTTTTACAGGCGAGCAAAAAATGACTGCAAAATTTTATGAAGCAAGCGATATTTTTATATTTCCAACACACTACGAACCATTTTCAAATGTCGTCCTAGAGGCACTTAGCTTTAAAAATATTGTCTTTACAACGGCTCAAAATGGAGCAGCTGAAATTTTAGAAAATCGTTTTATCATGCGTGAACCAAATGATGAAAGTATACTGGAGCTAGTGGAGCAGGTGCTTAATGATAATGAGATGATGAGAGAGCTGCAAGAGAAGTCATTTTTACTTTCACAAAAATTTAGTATAGAAGAAAATGCAAGCAAAACTCTTAAAATCATAAACGAAGTGCTAAATTTGGAGCAAAAGTGAGAGTGTTTATAGAGCTTCCGACTTGGCTTGGAGATGCTGTGATGGCGAGTGCAGCGATAGAAAATTTAAGTAAAAATGCTAAAAATATTGTATTTTTTGGCTCTTATGTGGCCTGTGAGCTTTATAAATCACATCCAAAGTGCGAAAAAGTAGTAATTGATGATAGTAAAAAACAAAGCTCAAGATATTTAAGCCTTATTAAAACAGCTAGTAAGCTTGGAAAATTTGATATCGCTATTAGTTTTAGAAGCTCATTTGCTAGTAAATTTTTGCTATTTTTTCTAAAAGCAACGCAAAAATTTTGCTTTAAAAAGAGTAGCGAGAGCTTGCATCAGGTGCAGAAATATCTAAATTTCATAAAGCAAAGCCTAAATTTAAAAGAAATTTCAAACGAACTAAAAATTTACTATGATGCACAAAAAAGCGAGCAAAAACTCCTCGTGCTAAATCCAGGTGCTAGCTACGGAAGTGCTAAAAGGTGGTATCCGCACTATTTTGCAGAGGTTGCACTTCATTTTAAAGATGAATTTGATGTAAAGATCACTGGCTCAAAAGCGGAGCTTGAAATTTGTAATGAAATCGAGCAAATACTCTTACAAAATGGTATGAAATGTGAAAATTTAGCTGGAAAAACGAGCATAAAAGAGCTTTGCGAGGTCATAGGCTCTATAAAAAATGGTATCTTTTTGACAAATGATAGTGGTCCTATGCATATCGCAGCTGCCTATAAAGTGCCACTTGTGGCTCTTTTTGGACCGACAAAATTTAAAGAGACTAGCCCATGGCGAGATGAAAGTGCAAAGATAGTGCATTTAAATTTAGAGTGTATGCCATGCATGAAGCGAGTGTGTCCCATAAAAACACATGCCTGCATGAAGGAACTTACGCCAAAAATGGTCATCACTGAAATAGAGCTGCTAAGAAAAAAATTAAATTTTTGAAATTCTAAACATAATTAAATATATACATAAAAAATTAAAAATTTTAGTTTTTATTTGATTACATTTTTACTAAATATTTGACATTGGTTATCAATATAGCTATAATCACGCAAAAATTTTTACTAAGAAGGTATTATGGAGCTAATTAAACATCACATTGATCATGTAATTATTGCGATTTTAGGCATTATGAGTTTTTTTGTACTTTGGTATACGATTGAGCGTATCATTTTTTATTCACGCGTTGATATAAAAGGCTATAAAAGTATTGAAGCGCTTGAAGAAGCACTAACCAAAAATTTAACCACACTTTACATTATCTACTCAAATGCACCATATATAGGACTTCTTGGTACAGTTGCTGGAATTATGATCACATTTTATGATATGGGTATGGCAGGCGGAATCGATACTAAAAGCATAATGGTCGGCCTCTCTCTTGCATTAAAAGCAACTGCTTTTGGACTACTTGTGGCAATACCAACTTTGATGATTTACAATGGTTTTGTCAGAAAAGTAGATGTGATGCTAAATAGATACAAGGCTGAAAATGCGTCTAAATAAAAAAGATGGGTTAAATATTGTCCCATTTATTGATATTATGCTTGTTTTGCTCGCCATCGTGCTTAGTATTTCGACTTTTATCGCTCAAGGCAAGATAGCTATTGATCTTCCAAGTGCAAACAGTGCTGAGCAAAGCAAAGAGGACGATAAAAAGATAAGTGTAGTAATTGATAAGGATAATAAATTTTTTATAGATGATGTAGAAATTTCTGAGAACGAACTTAAAGATAAGTTAAATGCGGTTGATATAAAGACATTGATCGAACTAAAAAGCGATAAAAATTCGAAATTTGATAGCTTCGTCAAAGTAATTGATATATTAAAAGAGAAGGGCCACGAAAATTTTGCAATCCAAACAATCTCTGAATAAAATTTCAAATTACAGCGGCTTAGCTGTTTCGCTTATAGTGCATGGAGCAGCAGTATATTTTTTGCTTTCACATGATTTTGATGAGATAAAAATAGGTGAGCAAAAACCGATAAAAATAGCTCTTAATTCATTTACTCCAGTGCCACAAGTCTCAGCACCTCAAATAGCGGAGCAAATGCTTATCCCAGAGCCAACTCCACCAGCTCCACCACCACCGCCAGAGCCACCAAAACCTGAGCCAAAGCCAGAACCAAAACCTGAACCTAAAAAGGTGGAGAAACCAAAGCGTGAAATAAAAAAGGTAGAGCCTAAAAAAGAGAAAAAAATAGAGCCTAAGCCTGAACCGGTAATTGCTCAGCCAGTGCAGCCTATTGTACCGCCAGCTAGTGTAAATACAAATTTGCCAGCCAATAACAAGTCTATCGCTGCAGCTCCAGTTCAAAATGTAACACCTGAGCTAAATTTATCAAATTCACAAGGCGATGAAGATTTTACGAAAGTTATAATCGCAGTTAAGAGGCATAAAAGTTACCCAAATAATGCTAGACGTATGAAACATCAAGGAGTTGTAGAAGTTAGGTTTTTACTCAAGCAAGACGGCAGCATAGATGAACTTAAAGTTAGTAAAAGCTCTGGTTTTGAGTCGCTTGATAATGGTGCTTTAGAAAATATTCAAAGAGCAAGTTCTGAGTTTCCAAAGCCTAAACAAGATCGTTATCTGCGCTTTCCTATTTCATATACACTAAAATAAATTACGAGCTTATTTAAGCTTGTAATTTATTATCTGTTTTGTAGAATTTCTTTTATATTTCAAGTCAAAATAGAAAAACATAACTTATTTTATTTAAAAAAGTGTGTATTTTAAACTTGCTTTAAATATTAAACATGTATAATCTGACTTTCTTTAACGAGTGGTTGGATAGCTCAGTCGGTAGAGCAGCAGACTGAAAATCTGCGTGTCGGCAGTTCGATTCTGCCTCTAACCACCATTAACCTTTCCTTAAACATCAATCATTTTTCTCTTGGTTCTATTAAATTTCGTATTTACAAGGCTTTTATACTATTTTTCTAGGTTA
>NZ_PIRR01000058.1:0-7168 GCF_003048555.1 Campylobacter concisus
GTTATTAATTATGCATTCTTGTATAAAATTTATTTAAAATGGTGCTATAATCAAGACGAAAATTTTTAGAAAAAGGAGACAAAATGAATTTACGAAGCATTTTGGTAAAAGTTTCAGCAACGATTGCTACGGTTTTGGCAGTATCTATGACATGTTTTGTTGTATATACATCAAATATTTTAGAGCGCGAGATAAAAGATGGTGTGCTTACAACAGTAGAACAAAACGTCCAGCTTGCTATGAATACGGTTAAATTATTTGAAAAAGATAATGTAAGTAGTGCAGAGCTAATAATGAGTGTTTTTAAAGAGATGATTGGAAAAATTTCAACTAATCACCAGATGAGCAAGACTGACAAATACGAGGCGATAGATCTAATATCTCAAAATGGTATTTTAAACAACAACTACGATATTCTGGATAAATTTAATAAAGCTACAAAAGGTGGAATTTCAACCATTTTTGCAAAATCGGGTGATAATTTTTTAAGAGTTAGTACATCGGTGACAAAGGCTGATGGTAGTAGAGCTGTTGGTACGATGATTGACAAAAACGGTCAAGCCTATAAAAATATCATGAATAAAGAGAGGTATATAGGCGTTGTAAATTTATTTGGACGCAACTATATGAGTATTTATGATCCTATTATTGAAAATAATGAGGTAATAGGAATCTTATTTGTTGGTTATGATCCTACCGAAGGATTAAACAATATGAAAAAGACTTTTTCTGAGATGAAACTTGGTAAGCATGGATATTTTTCTCTTTACAATACTAAAACTGGTAAATTTGACTTTCATCCAACTAAGGCAAATCAAGAGCTAAGTAGCGAATTAAAAACTACTATGGATAATATTGTTAAAAAAGGAAAGGGTATTGAGCCTATTATAATTGATGGGGTTGACTGCATAGTTGCTTTTGAGTCATTTGATAAACTAGACTGGATGGTTTTAGGTTCAGCTGTTACTGATGATTTTTTAACACCATTAAAAGTAGTTAGTAAAAATTTCATCATAGCAAGCGTCATAGTTACCTTACTTTTGATAGCTGTTTCGATGTTCTTGCTTAAGAAGATGGTTGCAAATCCTATTGATAGACTAGGAACAAATTTAAATGCGATAACATCTGATTTTACAATTAAAATTCCTATTTATGGTAAAGACGAGATAGCTAAGATAAGTAAAGATATAAATGATTTTATTGAAAGAATAAGAATATTAATAAGTGATACAAAGCACCTTTCAAGTGAAAATAGTTCCGTTGCAAATGAGCTTAGTTCTACATCTCTTCAGACAGGCAAACGTGTAGAAAAATCAACTGAAATAGTAGAAGAGACAAATCAAAGATGTAAAGTAATGAAAGAAAATATGAAAGAATCTTTAGCAGTAGCTCAGGCCGGCAAAGACGATCTTCAAAAAGCAAGCACACATATAAAAACGGCAACTGAAGCTATAAGATCACTATCAGCGCAGATTATTGACTCTGCTAATGTAGAAAATCAAATGGCTGATAAGATCGATCAGCTTAGCCGTGATGCCGAGCAGGTAAAATCAGTCCTTGTTGTTATCAATGATATAGCTGATCAGACAAATTTACTTGCACTTAACGCAGCTATTGAGGCTGCAAGAGCAGGTGAGCATGGACGTGGCTTTGCCGTTGTTGCTGATGAAGTTAGACAGCTAGCTGAGAGGACTCAAAAGAGTTTAACTGAGATAAATGCAACTATCAATGTCATCGTCCAAGCGATCAATGATAGTAGCGAGCAAATGGGTATAAACTCTAAACAGATCCAAGAGTTAACTCACGTGGCAAGCGACGTTGAAAAAACTATAAATGTTATGAGTGAAACGATGAATAACGCTATAGCAATGTCTGATAAGACTATGCAAGACTACATCGCAACTGGCAAAAATGTAAATGAAATCATGGAAGGTATCTCAAATATCAACCAAATTTCATCTGAAAATGCTAGAAGTGTCGAAGAGATAGCTTCAGCAGCAGAACATCTAAACAAGATGACAGATGCATTAAATTCAAAACTTAGTGTCTTTAGGACTTGAAAGCTTACCTCTTAAGCTAATATTTTTAGGTCTAGCTCCCGCTAGACCTTTTTAAATTTATTGATAAAAATTTCTAGTATATAAAATCAAATTTTTATAGATAATGATATAGAAGCAGGGGGCTTTGTAAATTTGCAAAGCCAAATTTATTTTCTATTTTCGTCTAGGACTTTTTGCATACTCTCTCTAGTTGCCTCTAGCCAGTTTTCTTTTGAAGTATCGACTAAATCAAGGCAAAAGAGCTTGATATCTGCTTTTTTAAAGCTAAATTCTTTTACTTTCATAGCATCGCTTCCTACTATAACGATAGGTTGAACTTTTAAATTTAGCTTTTCAACTAATAGTTTTGCACCACCCTTAAAAGGCAAAAGCTTATTAGTTTGAGATCTAGTTCCTTCTGGAAATATCGCTAAAACGCGACCATTTTCAACTCTATCTTTTGCTTCGCTTAAAAGCTTTATTAGTGAATGTTTATTTTCACGCTCAACTGCTATCATTTTTGGTAAGCTTAAAATTTTACCAATTATAGGAATTTTACCGATCTGCGCCTTTGCGATCCAACATACATTTTTTGGGTGAAGTTCTTCGATGACGATGATATCAAGCATACTTTGGTGGTTTATGAGCAAGATATTTGCTTCATCACTAAAATCGCCTATCACTTCAAGTTTATATCCACCAAAAAACCTTTGCGATCTTCCCCAAAATTTTCTTATGGCTCTATTTTTGTCATTAAATAGCCACATAAAAAAGACGACTAGAACAACACTGATAACAAACTCAATAGCAAAAAATAAAGCTCTAATTTTTGACAAGATTATCCTTTTTTACCCAGCCAATCTTACCATCAGCAAATAAAATTTTTGAGTAGTCATCTTTCGTGTCTAAAATTTCAACATTTTCATTTTTGCGAGATGTATAAAAAACGGTTGAATTTTTAGTTGGAAGGATAGTGACGCTCACATCCGGCTTAAGTACTGCTTTGCCAAAAGGGTTGTAGGTGTAAATTCCAAGTGCGATAAAAACAGCCGCCACAAAAAAGTAGCTAAGCCTTCTGCGCCAAATAGCTAATAATATAAAAATTACCGCACAAGAGTAGATCGTGACATCTTTATAGGTGCTAAACTCACTTTGTTTTGGGTTTAGTCCGATCTGTGTGCTGACATCGTCATCTTCAACACTCACCGGCAAAGAAAAACTTTCAAATTTAGCCTTTTTTAGGTTGTAGTAGTTAAAGTCAAGCGATTTTTTGTTTGGCTTAAATACTGCAAAATAATATGCACTTTGTGAGTTAAAGTCGCCATTTATCGTATCTACACCTTGCTTTAATATCGTTTTATTTTCAATATTAAAAGCACTTAGATCGACATTGTTGCCATAAATTTCTACAACCATGATATTGTTTATATCATCAAATTTAGTCGTTTTAAATTTCTTAACTTCAAGATTATCAGCCACGATGTGGTTGTAGTTCTCATCACTTCTAAGCTCTTTTAGCTTTGGTAAAAAGATATTTATACTTGAGCTTTGATAGTTTTCGCCATTTCTTTTTAGATCTAAGCTAACTTTTAAAGTCTTTGCGTCAATGCTTGTTGCCTCAAGATAAAAAGTACCTACATATTTGTTGTCTTCGCTTTTTACCCATTGAAAATTTTTCTTATTTAGCCATTTGATATTTGTTTCATCAAGCTGTGTCTCAAACTCAAACTCAAAGTCATTTTGTGTATCAGCCACTATCTCAACACTAAAAATTTCTCCTATAACAACATTTTTTGGCACATTTGTGGCTTTTAAAAGAAGCTCTTTTACTTTGATCTTGTCATATACTTGATTGTCTGGAACGCTAATATCTGGCTCGTTTGTTGGCACGATGTTTCGCATCTGCTCTGGAGTGATACGTTCTGGCTGTGGTGATACAAATTTTCTTGAAAAATCTTGTTCTTTTGGCGGTTTTTGAGTTTTTGGATTTGAAGTAGGGCTATTTACAAATTTATCCTCCCTAGCTTCGTCCATCATGTCAAAAACGCTTACTTCGTCGGTATTTACAGCAAATAAATTTAGTACGAGTAGGGAGATAAAAAGAAAATGTTTTACCAAACTAGACCTTTTAACATCTTCATGCCATCATCTGTACCTAAAATTTTCTCACAAGCACGCTCTGGGTGAGGCATAAGACCAAAAATCTTTTTGCTCTCATCGCAAATTCCAGCTATATTGTCGACTGAACCATTAGGATTTATTTCGTTGCCTTTAGCATCACAGTATTTTAGTAGTACTTGATCGTTGTCATAAAGGCTTTTTAGAGTATTTTCATCAGTATAATAGTTGCCCTCGCCATGAGCGATAGGGATATTAACCACCTCATTTTTGGCTAAATTTGCTAAGAATTTATTGTTATTTGAGATTACCTTTAGGTGGTGGTATTTTGAGACGAAATTTAAATTTTCATTTCTTCTCATCGCACCTTTTAAGAGCCCAAGCTCAAGCAGCATCTGAAAACCATTGCAAATTCCTAAGATATAGCCGCCTTTTTTTGCATGCTCTTTTACAGCCTGCATCGCTGGGCTAAATTTAGCTATCGCAGCTGTTCTTAGATAATCTCCATAGCTAAAACCGCCTGGAAGCACGACCAGGTCAGCATCTATTTTATCTTCTTTGTGCCAAATGATCTGTGTTTGGCATCCAAGTAATTTAAATGCGTGAGCTGTGTCTTCTTCGCAGTTTGTGCCAGGAAAAAGTATTATCGCTACTTTCATAGCACGATCTCATAGTCTTCGATGACGGTATTTGCTAAAAGCTCTTCACACATCACTTTTAGCTGCTCTTTTGCTTTAGTTTTATCACTCTCGTCGATATCTAAAACGATTTGTTTGCCTATTCTGACATTTGATACACCGCTAAATCCGAGAGAATTTAAAGCATGCTCCACTGCTTTACCAGCAGGGTCAAGAACCCCGCTTCTTAATGCTATATTTACAACAGCTTTCATCTTTGTCCTTAAGAAAGAATTCTTCTTAAAACTTCTTCGTAAGCGACTTTTACGCTACCAAGGTCTTGTCTAAATCTATCTTTATCAAGTTTTTCATTAGTTTTAGCATCCCAGAATCTACAACTATCAGGGCTTATCTCATCAGCTAGAATGATACTGCCGTCTTTGTCGATACCAAATTCTATTTTAAAATCAACTAGCTTTAGATCTCTTTCGGCAAAAAATTTAAATAATATAGAGTTGATCTCTCTTGCTGTGTGTCTTAGAGTTTGAAGATCTTTTTCACTCTTTACTAATCCCATAATGATACAGTGCTCATCTGTTACTAATGGATCGTGCAAATCGTCGTTTTTGTAGTAAAACTCAACAAGTGTAAAAGGTAAAACCGTACCTTCTTTTATGCCAAGTCTTTTGCTTAGTGAGCCAGTTGCGATATTTCTCACAACAACTTCAAGAGGTATGATCTCGCATTTTTTGACTACTTGCTCAGTGTCGCTGATAGTCTCAACTAAATCAGTCACGATGCCTTTGCTCTCCAAAAGCTTAAAAAGCTGTGTTGAAATTTTATTATTTAATGCGCCTTTACCAGCTTCGTTGCCTCTTTTTTGAGCATCAAATGCTGTTAGATCGTCTTTAAATTCAGCCACAAGTAAATTTGCATCGTCTGTGGCATACATTTTTTTACCTTTTCCCTCGTAAATAAGCTCTCTTTTTTGCATGGAGATCTCCTTCTAATTTATTGTTTTATTTTTAAAATTTTGATCGTGTCAATTGCTGTTTTTAATTGAATATCTTCATCAACTTTTTTTTGCGTGATTATCTTTTTATCATCTTTTGCTTCAGTTTTATTGCCCTCGCTTGTAGGATTTATCTTGTTTAGCTCGCTTTTTAGATGTGCTTTTAGCTCACTTTCTTTGATGCTAAATGCACTATCGTCGCTTTGCGGTACTTTGCCAGGATGCACGACAACATCAGGTGTTACGCCAACTGCTTGGATAGTTCTGCCACTTGGTAAGTAGTATCTTGCGATGGTTAGTCTTAGTGCTTCGGTGTCGTCTATTGGAAGGATTACTTGAACGCTTCCTTTGCCAAAGGTGTTTTCGCCGATTATTACAGCACGTTTATGATCTTGAAGTGAGCCACTTACGATCTCGCTAGCACTAGCACTTCCACCATTTACTAGTGCAACAAGTGGTAGTTTTGAAAGAGTTTTACTCGCACTTGCTTTATACTCTACATTTTCAGATGCGTCACGACCTTTTTGAGAGACGATGACGCCGTTATCTACAAAAAGATCAACTAGATCGACAGCTTGATTTAAAAGTCCGCCAGGATTGTTTCTAAGATCAAGTATGATGCCACTTGCTTTTGGATACTCTTTAATTGCTTCTTTTACCTTTGTAACAACATTTTTGTCAAAATTTGTGACACGCACATAAAGAATGTTGTCATTTTCTATCATTTTTGCATAGACAGACTCAACCTTTATAAGATCTCTTATTATTTTTACGTCAAATGGTTTTTGTTCACCTTTTCGCAAAATTGTGATAGTTATTGGAGTTTTTGGTTTACCGCGCATTTTATTTACAGCTTCATCTATCGTTGTGCCGATAGTTGAGTTGCCATCTATTCTTAAGATAATGTCGCCTGATTTTATACCTGCTTTATCAGCTGGGGTATCTTCTATTGGTGAGATAACGGTTAGTGCGCTATCTTTCATGCCTACTGTTATGCCAAGGCCACCAAATTCTCCACTTGTTTGCACCTGCATATCTTTGTAGGCTTTTTCATTTAAAAAACTTGAGTGAGCGTCTAAATTTTGCATTAAACCAGCAATGGCTTTATCGATGATCTCTTTAAATTTAATGTCATCAACATAGTATTTTTCAACGGTTGAAATTGTTTTTGTAAGCTTTGAAAGTGCTTCAAGCTTCGCACTTGCTTCGTCTTCACTCTTTGCAAAAAGTGCATTTACTGCTACGCTTGAGATAAGATACTCTTTAATTGCTTCTTTTACCTTTGTAACAACATTTTTGTCAAAATTTGTGACACGCACATAAAGAATGTTGTCATTTTCTATCATTTTTGCATAGACAGACTCAACCTTTATAAGATCTCT
>NZ_PIRR01000059.1:0-7061 GCF_003048555.1 Campylobacter concisus
AATTTAAATTTTATATGCTTTTGGATAAAATCACACAATCAAAAAATAGGAAAAATTTATCATGAATTATGAAATAATCGTTGTTGGCGGCGGACATGCAGGCATTGAGGCAAGTCTTGCGGCTGCTAGAATGGGCAAACAAACTTTACTTATCACGATCTTAGCCGAGCAAATAGGCGCTGCAAGCTGTAATCCGGCCATTGGAGGCCTTGCAAAGGGACATCTTGTAAAAGAGATCGACGCGCTTGGCGGTCAAATGGGGCTTACAACTGACGCTGTTGGTATCCAGTTTCGCGTGCTAAATGAGAGTAAAGGCCCAGCAGTGCGTGGTAGCCGCGCTCAGATCGATATGGATAGATACCGCGTTTATATGAGAAATTTGCTTTTAAACACGCCAAATTTAGAAATTTCTCAAGAGATCGCCACTGAAATTTTAAGCGAAAATGGCGAAGTAACTGGCGTTAAAACCCATCTAAATAACATCTATAATGCAAGAAAGGTGATAATCACCACTGGTACATTTTTAAATGGGCTAATTCACGTTGGATTTAACAAACTAGAAGCCGGCCGTGTGGGCGAGCTAAGTGCAAAGGATCTAAGCTCTAGTCTAAGAGAGCTTGGGCTAAATTTAGGAAGGCTAAAAACCGGAACATGTCCAAGGATCGATGCAAAAACGATAAATTTTGAAATTTTAGAAAAGCAAGATGGCGACGCAAAGCCAGTTGCGTTTAGCTTTAGAACTAAAAATTTCTCCCCAACGCAGCTGCCATGCTATATTGCCTATACAAACGAAACCACGCATGAGATAATTCGCTCAAATTTCGACAAAGCGCCACTTTTTACAGGCCAGATCGAGGGCATCGGACCAAGATATTGTCCAAGTATCGAGGATAAGATAAACCGCTTTGGCGACCGCGACAGACACCATCTTTTCATCGAGCCTCAAACACTTGAAGCTACAGAGTACTATATAAACGGCTTTTCAACTAGCTTGCCTTATGAAGTGCAAGTGCAAATGCTACGCTCTGTAAAGGGCTTTGAAAATGCAAAAATCGTAAGGCATGGATACGCTATCGAATATGACTACGTCGAGCCAACACAGCTAAAACATAGTTTAGAGACAAAAAAGGTAAAAGGTCTTTATCTAGCTGGGCAGATAAACGGTACGACTGGATACGAGGAGGCCGGCGCTCAGGGGCTAATGGCTGGCATAAATGCAGCGCTTTCGCTTGAAAATAAAGAGCCGCTTGTCTTACGCCGCGATGAGGCATATATCGGCGTTTTGATAGATGATCTTGTCACAAAAGGAACAAAAGAGCCATATAGGATGTTTACGAGTAGGGCGGAGTACCGATTGCTTTTGCGTGAGGAAAATGCCATTTTAAGGCTTGGCGAATATGGACATGAGCTTGGACTTATTGATGATGAGATTTTTAATGAAATTGAAGCTATCAGGCAAAATTTAAAAGATGGGCTTGCTTACCTTAACAATACGCAAATTACGCCGAGCAAGCAAAATTTAGAGCTTTTAGCTAGCCTTGATGAAGAGCCAATAAGCCAAAATGTGAGCCTTCAAAAGATTGTCGCACGCAAGAGCTTTACGGCTGAGAAACTAAGAAAGCTTGATCAGAAATTTGCAAATTTAGATGATGCGAGTGTGGATCAAATTTTAACCGAGTGCAAGTATCAGCACTACATAAATGAGCAAAAAAATCAGATAGAAAAAATGAAAGATATGATGGATGTGAAAATTCCTGAAAATTTTGACTTTAGAAGTGTGAGTGGTCTTAGCAATGAAGTGGTTGAAAAGCTTGAGAAATTTGCTCCGCCGACGCTTTTTGCTGCGAGTGAAATTTCAGGCATCACGCCAGCTGCGATTGATATCTTACATATCTATATAAAGATGAATGAGAAAAAGTTTGGCTGATTTTGATTTTTGGTTTAGTTCAAAAAGCCATAAAGCTTAAAAATTTTTTCTTAAAAATCAAAATTTACGTTTAAGTTAAAATTAACATTATTTTTGCAGATTATATTTAGAAATTATACTTTTTTAATTTTTTGAGAGTATAATCGTTAAGAATTTATTTATAGAAAGGAATTTAATGTCAGTAAAGCAAGAAAGACGTAGCTTTATCGGCCTTGCGTTTGGTGCTGTGGCAGCTGTCGGCGGCGCTATGTCACTAGTGGCTGTTAAAAAGACTTGGGATCCACTTCCAAGCGTAAAAGCTGCTGGTTTTACAACAGTTGATCTAAGTCCGATCAAAGATGGAGAAATGAGGCAGGTTGAGTGGCGTAAAAAGCCTATTTTCATCCTCAAAAAAAGTCCTGATATGGCTAAAAATGACAAAAGAGATGTTGTCGTGGGGGATGCTAGATACGTAGTTCTTATCGGACTTTGCACGCATCTTGGCTGTATACCTGAGTATAAAGCAAGCAAACAAATGTTTGTATGTGCCTGTCATGGCGGCGAATTTAACGCCGACGGAATGCAAACATACGGACCTCCTCCAAGACCACTTGATATACCACCATTTAAGATCGATGGAACCAAGCTAGTTCTAGGCGAAACAAGCCCAGAATACGAAAAATTAGTAGCAAAAGCTTAGGAGGATAGCAATGTCTTTAGCTCATAAATCAACTGGCGTTATTGACTGGCTTGATCAACGCCTAGCTTTTACAAAACTTATAAAGGTTCTAGTTAGCGAATACTGGATTCCAAAAAATATAAATTTCCTTTGGGCAATGGGCGTTATTTTAACAACGCTTTTTATGCTCTTAATCGTTACTGGTTTTTTACTTTTAATGTATTACAAACCAGATGTAAATTTAGCATTTGATAGTGTAAATTATACTATTATGCAAGAGGTCGAGTATGGCTGGCTTTGGCGTCACATTCACGCAGTTTCAGCTTCTACGATATTTCTTATTATGTATATTCACTTGCTTACTGGACTTTACTATGGTTCATACAAAAGAGGCAGAGAGGTTATTTGGATAAGTGGTATGGTGCTATTTATCTGTTTTTCAGCAGAGGCATTTAGTGGTTATATGCTCCCATGGGGACAGATGAGCTACTGGGCGGCAACTGTTATCACTCAGCTTTTTGGTGGTGTACCAGTTATTGGCGATGCTTTAGTTGAGTGGATTAGAGGCGATTACGCAGTTGGCGACTCAACACTTACTAGATTTTTTATGCTTCATGTTTGTTTATTGCCACTTGTAACGATAGCTGTTTTGGTTATTCACTTCTACTCTTTAAGAGTTCCACACGTTAATAACCTAACAAGCGAAGATATCGACTTTGAAGTAGAGGCACAAGAGTATCTACACGGCGATAGAGCGAAATCTAAAGTTATACCATTTTGGCCAGGATTTTTGGCAAAAGACTTTATGTATGTATCATTCTTTATGATATTTGTCATCTATCTTGTTTGCTATCACTTCAACTTTGCAATGGATCCTATCAACTTTGAGCCAGCAAATCCACTAAAAACCCCACCACATATCTATCCAGAGTGGTATTTCTTGTGGCAATATGAAATTTTACGTGGCTTCTTCTTTGATATAGCTGGAATTTCTGCTTATAATATTGGTCTTATCGCGTTTGCGTTTGCAGGTGTTGCATTTATGCTTATACCTCTTCTTGATAGAAGCGATCTTGTAGCTCCAGCTCACAAAAGACCACTATTTTTTATATGGTTTTGGGTTTTAGTTGTCGATCTTATCGTTTTATCTATATATGGTAAGCTCCCAACAGGTGGTTATAATGACTGGATAGGATTTTATTCATCATTGCTATTCTTGTTCTTATTTATAATTGCGTTGCCAGTTATAACAATACTTGAAAGAAAGAGGGGCTAATTATGAAAGAGCTTAAAATTTTTGCCATTGTTGTTATTCTTTCAGGTGTTTTATATTGGGGTATTGAGCCTTATGCTCACACAAAGCTTCATCCACACACTGCAAATGCTGAGTACAACTTCTCAAAAGAAGATACTGACTATGCAAAGCACTTTTTAGAGCAAAAAAAGACAGCACTTGAGGCTGCTAAGGCTAGCGGAAATAAGGCAAGTATAGACGCGGCTACAAAAGATGTAGAAGTAGCACAAAAAATTCTTGATGACTATACGGCATTTTGGAATGACATTAACTCTATTGATCTTACAAAAGGTGACGCTACAAAGGGTGCTGATACTTTTGTAGCAGCAGGATGTACAGGATGCCACGGTATAGAGGCAGCAGGTATGCCAGCTGGTATGGATGCTGAGACAGCTAGTCAAAGCTTTGGGGTAGTGCCACCAGATCTTAGTACCGCTGGTAAAATTTATGATGATAAATTCTTAGCCGCACTCATTAAAAATCCAAATATGGCTTTAAAGCTAACTCATAAATTTAACGACGAGCATCCATTTCCGATGACCGCATTTATGGGTGCTGGTGGTGATATAAATGCCGAGACTGCCGATATAGTAGCTTATTTGAAAAAGGTATCTGCTGATTATGAAAAGACAAACAATAAGATCACTGAAGAAAAGGTTTTCGCTGATGCATGTCAAAGATGTCATGATATGAAATATGACAAAAAATATGCATTTAGCAATAAAGTAAGCCTTGCTGCTTATATGGGCTCAAATCCACCTGATCTATCGATGATGATCCGTTCAAAAGGTGATGAGTATTTACATAAATTTATAAACGATACTCAAAAGATGCTACCAGGTACTGCAATGCCAAGAGTTGGCTTAAATAAAGCTGCTGAAGACGACGTGGTAGCTTATATCCAAAAAGTAGGCGACAAGAAGAAGGCTGAGCGCGAGAGCACAGGGCTTTATGTCATGATCTACTTCTTTATATTAGGAATTTTTGCTTGGCTTTGGAAACGCAAAGTTTGGAGCGAACTACACTAAAATTTAAGAGCCTCTTTGGCTCTTAAATCCTCTCTGGTAAATTTACATATATAAATAGGTATTTTTTAAATTTATTCTTTTATAAATTTAATCAAGCTGTCTTTGTAAATTTTAAAATTTCATTCACTTGTAAGAGCTGACTGCTAAAATCTAGTTTTACTTACCACTTGGCTCAAATTTTAGAATCGAAATTACTCATTAAAGTTTGATTGAAATTAACAAAACTGCATGCAGTGCTTTAGCACTAGAGCATGCCCTTTGAACGTGTCAGGGAAGAGGGATTGTTAAGGGAGAAGGGAGTGACTTCGTAATTTAAGCTCCCTTCTCCCTTAATAAAAGAATAGGAGTTATATGGTCTATATGCTTTGCAAATTTTAAAACTTTCATTTACTCGCAAGAATTTGACTATTGATTTTAGGTCCCGCAAGGCTTGCCACTAAAATCAAAGCCAAAATTACTCGTTTATGAAATTTTAAATTTGCCTAAGATTCTAAAAATAGTAGCATACCAGTGCTGCCATGTAAGCTATGAATACATAAGCGTTTCGGCATAAAATAGAAATATATCTGAGTTTTAACGGTTGCTATTTAAATAAATTTATTTTAAGCAAATCACTCACCAAAACCCACCAAATTCCACAGAAGTAGTAAAATTTAGCTCCGCATCAAGCCTATTTAAAACTAAATTTCCTTGGCGATCTTGCTCATTTTATTGAGTAGTTTTTCACGTTCATTTGGCTTTAGGTTGCCGTATTGAAGCTTTGTTATCATCTGCATGAAGTCAAATTGTTTAAACATTTGCGCATCGCTTCTTAGCTCTTTTTCTAGCTGTTTATAAATTTTTTCAGTCTCTTTATTTGCTTTTTCTAAATTTTGTAAAAAGCTTCCAGTTGCGCTCATATCAAGGTCACTTTTTGCAGCTTTATCGATGACATTTTTTAGATTTGCTAAATTTTCAGAAATTTTCATCAGCATTTCCTTTTGGATTTTAAAATTTAGAGCAAATTTTATTCCTAAATTTTCTCCCACCACTTTTTTCTAGGCGGATTTTGGGTAGTGAAAACTTCTCCGATCATCGGCGTTGCGTAGTTTAGCTCAAGTTTTGTCGCTGCCTTTTCAAAACGCTTGATCGGCTCATCCCAAGCGTGATAAGATAGATCAAATTTGCCCCAGTGCACCGGTACACCAAGCTTTGCACCAAGATCTTTTAGTGCTTGCGCCGACTTCTCTGGCTTCATATGCACGTAAGGCCAGCCGTCGCCGTAAGCACCATTTTCTATAAAAACTAGATCAAAGGCGCCAAATTTCTCATTTATCATCTTAAAGTGATTGCCATATCCGCCATCTCCGCTAAAATAAAAGCTAAAGCCAGCCTTTTGAGCCGCCCAGCCACCCCAAAGCGTCGTATTTCTTTTAAATGTGCGCCCACTAAAGTGCCTTGAAGGACAAAACGTGAAGTTTAAATTTCCTATTTTTTGATCACCAAACCAGTCAAACTCATAAATTTTGTCTTCATCAACACCCCATTTTACGAGGTGAGCTTTTACGCCAAGTGGCACTAGAAATTTGCAAATTCTATCTTTTAGCTCAAGTATCGTTTTATGATCAAGATGATCGTAGTGATCGTGCGAGATGAGGGCGATGTCGATCACATCTGGGTAATCGCTAGTGGTGATATCATGCTCGTAGGTAAATGGCTTACCGCCAATTGGTAGTGGAAATGCTCGGTGCAAAACTGGATCTGTGATAATAGTTTTGTCATCAAGCTTGCAGATTAGGCTAACGTGCCCAAGCCAGATAAACTCGCCGTTTTTGAGGGCTTTTGCGTCAAATTTTAAATTTGGCAAAGGCTTAGTTGGTAGCTTACCTTTTGGTGGAAAGAGTGCTTGCGGAATGTAATTTAACATAGATGCTTGCGGATTATTTTTTACCATATCAATCGTTGGCTCTAAATTTATAAAAACTTTGCCGTTAAAATTTGGCGAAGCCTTTATCAGTTTTTGGCTTTTAATATCTGGCACGCCACCAAAAACTGGGGCAAATCTCATAAATACAAAAACTGCAACAATAAGCAAAAGGACTATCTCTTATACAACTCTGACGCTGCCCACGACACAATATGTGTACCTCTTGGTGCCGTCCGTAGCTGTTAACA
>NZ_PIRR01000005.1:0-63104 GCF_003048555.1 Campylobacter concisus
AAATTATACCCATCACCTCAACATCCATTGTGAAATAAAATTTTATAGAGCTATAGGGCTTTAAATATAAATTTAAGCTTTTGTGAGTAGTAGATTTATTTTAAATTTTAAGTTCAAAAGCAGGAGAAGACTCCCCTGCTTTTAATATTATTTAGAAATTTTTGGCTCAGCAAAGGCTGTAAGATTTAACGCCTCGTCGCCTTTATATTTCTCGATATTTACAAGAGCTGTATGGCTAATATTGCCATTTGCTAGCTTGCTTGTTGGGATATCTATGGTTAGCACGTTTGCACCGCCATTTTTACAAATTCCACTATCAAAGCCGTCATACCAAGCGCCCTCAGCTAGTTTTACAACACCTTCTTTGATGTTTTTAGTGACATGAGCACCTGCTAAAACCTCGCCACGTGCGTTAAATACACGCACCAAGTCGCCGCTTTGTACGCCAAGCTCTTTTGCGTCTTTTTCGTTGATCCAGATAGGCTCGCGATTTGCGATAGCGTAGTTGTCACGAAGTGAAGTTTGGCTTAGCTGTGAGTGTAAGCGGTCAGTTGGGTGAGCGCTTATCATGTGGTATTTTGCAGGTTTGTCTTTCATGCCTAGCCACTCGATCGGCTCAAACCACATTGGGTGCGCCTTGCAGTCGTCATAGCCCATTTTCTCGATCGTATCTGAGTAAATTTCTATAAGACCGCTAGGCGTTCCAAGAGCATTTAGCACAGGATCTTCTCTAAATTCGCCAAATCTCACCCAGCTATCACTATCTTGAGATGAGGCAAATGTAACTGGCTTATTTTCATTCCAAAACTCTTCAAATGGCTTCATATCAGTAGTTAGCTCTGGCACAGCCTTGACCTGAGCATAGGCTGCGTCATAGTACTCTTTGATCCAGTCAAACTCATCCTTGCCGTTATCTGTGTAGGCAATGACCAAATTTTTAGCATAAGCCTTGCAAAGATCGATGAAAATTTGATAATCATCTCTTGCCTCGTGGTATTTCTCAACGACTTGTTTCATCGGCACGATGTTCATATTTGAGTAGTCGCCAGTCATGGTAATGTCGTTTCTCTCATACTCTGTTGTGACTGGAAATACTATATCAGCCATTTTTGCTGTCGGTGTCCAGTATGATTCATGTACAACAACCGTTCTTGGCTTTCTCCACGCTTTTAAATTTGTATTTGTATCTTGGTGGTGTACAAGTGGGTTGCCGCCGACCCAGTAGATAAAGTCGATGTCTGGATAGGTTATCTTTTTGCCGTCGTGGTCGATCACTTTACCAGGATGTAGCAACGCATCTGCAATCCTTGCGACCGGGAAGGCATAGTTGGTTGCTTTTTGTAGCCAACTTTGGCCTGTACCTGCTGCTGCAGCTGCCTTTGCGACGAAGCGACCTCGTTTATCAAACTCGCCTGTGTCTGTGCCAATAAACTCGCCTTTTTCGTTGAATTTACCAACACTTGCACTATTTATGCCGCCGATGACCGCACCTTTGCAAGTCGGAGCGCCACCGTTTGAATAGTGATAGCTAAGCCCGAATCCACCGCCAGGAAGTCCGATCTGACCAATCATAGCTGCTAGTGTCACCATCGCCCAGTGTGGTTGCTCGCCGTGGTGAGCGCGCTGCATACCCCAACCACTCATTATCATAGTGCGGTTTGCGACAAATGTATCAGCTAGCTCTTTTAAAGTATCTTTATCGATGCCACAAATTTTGCTCGCCCACTCTAAATTTTTAGGAGTATTATCTGTCTTACCAAGTAGATATGGGAGAAATTTATCAAAGCCTGTTGTGTAGGTTTCAACGAAATTTTTATCATACTTGCCGCTTTCATATAGGTAGTGCATCATACCAAGCATCATCGCTGTGTCGGTATTTGGCACAGGAGCTATCCACTGGGCCTTGTCGAAGTACTGCGCTGTGTCGCTCTTGATAGGATCGATGATGATCACTTTGATATCTTTTTTATTTTTGAGCTCTTCAAAGTATTTAAAGCCCTGCTCGTCGGTGCTAGTCCAAGCTATGCGAAGTGTCGCAAGTGGGTTTGCACCCCAAATGACTACGACTTTTGAGTTTTCAAGCACGACTGGCCAGCTGGTTTGCTGCTCATAGACCTCGATACTACCCACAACGTGAGGCATTATGATCTGGCTAGCACCTGTTGAGTAGTCCCCTAACGAGCCAACAAAGCCACCACTAAGGTTCATAAATCTATGAAGTAAAATTCTTGAGTTATGCACGTTTCCACTTGACTTCCAGCCGTAGCTGCCCGCAAATACACTTTGTAAGCCTTTTTGCGCTCTTGTCTTTTTAAGCTCTCTTGCAACTAGCTTGATCGCCTCTTCGTAAGGCACCTCAACCCACTCATCCTTGCCACGAAGCTCTGGTTTTGGATTATCTGGATCTTCAAGGTAGCTCTTTCTTACTGCTGGGCGCTTGATACGACTTTTGTAGATCATATCTGGTGTGTAGTGCTGAAGCGGATTGTAAATTTCACTTGTTTTTTGGATAGGTTCTGACTTTACTGCAACGCCGTTTTTGGTTGTCACTTTTAACATACCCCAGTGAGCAGCTGTGATAACCTCGCTATCTCTTAAAACACTCTTTTTTACGCCATCAGCAAATAAATTTGATGCTGTTACGCTTGAAAGCAAAGGTGTCGCTGCAATTGCTGTAGCACCTTTTTTTAGAAATTCTCGTCTGTTCTCGTTCATCTTATCTCCCTTTCATTTTAAGTTTTCTTTTGAATAAGCTAAACTTTAATATTTGTTTTTACTCGTCGCTACAAAAGTTTTGCTTATTTACCTAGGTTTACGTCAGATGAGTGTTTTTGAAGGTATTCAACAACCAACCACTCGTCTTTTTTCTCTATTGCGGTTCTGCCGATCATTGATTTTAGAAGTGACGGCCATTGGTTTGCGTTGAAATGTGTGGTTTGAGGCAACGCATGGCAAACGCCACAGCTCTCTTTATACATCTTATCAGCTTTTGCAAACATCGCGTTTACGTCAGTGCTAAAGCCATCTTTTTGAACAAAAACTGTTGTTTCTACCTCGTTCCATTTGCCGTTTTTGCCCTCTTTGATCACTTTAATATCAAAAGGTGCAGTTTTTGCAAATGCCACCGAGATAATCCTCGCGCCATCAGCAAAATAAACTACGTTGCTAACAGCTGGGTTTTGATAGCCTTTTACTTTAATTTGCGCTCTGTCACCGCTTGTTTGTAAAATTTCAACTGCGTTGGTTGGTAGCAGTCTGCCTATACTTTTTGTTGAGCTAGCATCACCGTAAACATCTTTTACAATATCTGTGTAGTTTACACTAGCACCAAATGCTGCACAAGCCACGATGGCTGAAAAAATGATTTTTTTCATATTTCTCCCTTCAAAATGAAATCGTTCAAATTTTAGGAGCTTTTTGATTAATTACAAATTAAAATTAAAAATATATTTTAAGAATAATGCAGAAAATTTTATTTAAAAATGAGTAAAAATACGCCAGACACGATAAGACAGACGGCTAAAATTTCTTTTAAATTTAACCTCTCGCCAAGAAAGATGACAGCCAAAATGATAGCCAGCACAACGCTAAATTTATCAATCAAAGCCACTTGATAAACCTTGCCTGCCTGCATAGCTTTAAAATACATGAGCCACGAAAGTCCAGTTGCCATGCCGCTTAGTATGAGAAAGAGCCAGTTTTTGGGGCTTAGTGAGCTTAGTGGTTGCCATTTTTTAGCCACACTTAGGAGTAAAACAAGCATCAAAATGACAACGATCGTTCTTATAAATGTCGCAAAATCGCTGTCAATATCCTTTACGCCAAGCTTTGCAAAGATCGCTGTAAGCGCAGCAAAAACAGCTGAAAGAGCCGCGTAGATAAACCACTCTGGCATTTTTATTTAAAATTTAAAAGGGCAAGTTGCCTCACCCATTTAAATTTAGCCCTCATAATCGCTTAACATATCAACTGTTGGCACAAAGTATAGAGCTCCGGTTACTGGCGTACTAAAGTCAAGCAGCCTATCTGAGTTGCCCTTTGGCTCGCCGATAAACATCTTTTTAAGCATAAGCTCAACCGTTGAAAATGTACTCGCATAAGCGATGAAGTAAGTGCCAGTTTTACTACCTTCAGTAAAAGGCATATTGCCACGCACGACCTTTTTATCGTCTCCTACGTTTGCAGCAGCTGAGTGTGAATTTGTAGGTTTTACATCCTCGCTCATCTCGATGTCAAGCTCTTTTGAACGGCCTATTACCTTTTCTTGCTCACTTACGCTTGTAGCGTTCCACTCTTTCATATTATGGAAATATTTTTGTACAAAAACGTAGCTGCCGCCTTTAAATTTAGCGTCCTCATCGCCAACTTTAGCAAAGAAGTCTCTCTCCTCGCCCTCAGGATTTTCAGTGCCATCAACAAAGCCTATTATCGCCCTACCGTCATGATACTTAAAGCCTTGCGTCTCATCTGTAAGCTCTGCAAATTTAAAAAGCACAGCCTTTATCGCTTGAGCCATATCGAAGCAATCAGGTGCATTTAAGGCGCGGATGTGGATATGAATATCGCCCTTTGTGCTAACAGCTTCGTGCTTATCGCCTTTTATCGCTTTAAAATTTACAAGCTCTTTTGGCAATTCTTTTGAAATTTCAAGCTTTTTCCAAGCATCATGGCCCACGCCAAGGACGCAGTTTACATTTTCATTTGCGCCAAATCTAATCTTGGCAGTTTTATTTAAATTTACAACCAAAGCGCAAAGCTCGGCAAAACCCTCTTTACAAGCCTTTTTGTCAGCTGTTAAAACCCATGTTTGAAAGACTGTGTTGTTGCCTGGTGTCTGCGTGACTTCCTGTGAATTTACGCTCATTTTTTCTCCTTTTTAAAATTTTATGCAATATTTTCTAAATTTAGTTGCGAGCTTATCTGCTCATCATTATCGTCAAAGACAAATTCAACTTTGTTTGCCCCAAAGCTCTTTGCGATCGCTTCAAGCGTATCGCGAGCTGATTTATGAATTTTACTTTGAAGCTGCGAGATAAGGCGAACGCTCATCTTTTTGACTTCATTTCTTGCCTCTTCGATTAGTCTGTTTTTATCCTCTTCTGTAAAAGTACTACCAAAAAAGCCATTTAGCGAGTCAGGCAGCAAAAATGGTATAAATTTGCCATTTTTCTCATCGTAAAATTTCATATCGGCGATCGAAAATTTATACTTACAAGGAGACATCTTGATCTTATAGCTAGAGTTTGCGATCTGCGTGATCTCGAGTTTTGGACTGGTTAGATCGTAGATGAAATTTATCTCAAACTCAAATATCATCGAAAGCTTCTTCTCGCTTATAAGCCATCTTAGATACTCTTTGCCAAAATTTCCAAACGCATGATCTGTTTTTGTGACGATCTCTTTGCTATATACTTGAAAAACAGATAGCTCGCCTATACTTTTTAGCTGCGAAATTTCAGTGCTGACTGAGAGATTTTCGCTATCATCTTTTGCCTTTTTTAACGCCTTATTTGACCTATAAAATGCAAATGCCAAAACAGCTAATAAGATAGCTAATATCAAATTTGCATATTCGCTCATTTTTTCTCCTTTAAAGCTTGCTATTTTAGCTTAATTTTATAAAGCAAAGGTGAAATTTTACTTTTATTAAAAATCATATTTAAATAATTGTTTTAAGATATAAATGTAATTAATAATACTTTTGTGATAATATATTAACTATTTTTTCATATCTTATAGTAAAAATAGCGTAAAAAAGGGATTATTAAAGTAAATTTTATCATAAATTTTAATATTTTAATTAATAATTTATTTTAAGGATATTACAATCCATTTAAATTTTATGCAAAGGATGAGATGTGAAAAGATCCATTTTAAACAAAAAATGTATTTTTATAAGTGCAGCTTGTTGTGCTCTTTTGTTTGCAAATTCACTAAATGCCAACGATCAAGAAAGTGGCAAATTTGGCGACATAAGCAGCTGGGAGAGCGCTGAGTATAAAGCATACTGGGGACTAAAGCGTATAAATGCAGCTATCGCGTATGCTCTTGGAGTGACAGGCAAAGGTGTGACGCTTGGTGTTATGGACTCTGGCGCATTACTTAGCCACCCTGAACTTAGTGACGGCAGGATAAGCGCACTAAAAATTTCTGGTAGCTACTACAAAGATGGGCAAAAATATCCAGATACTGAGCACGGCAACTCACCTTACCTAAAAAAAGGAAGCACTGACAAAAACAGAGCTGACTTTGGCGACTTTAAAAAAGGTGAAAAATTTGAAGCTGATGGCAACTGGATCGCTGGTGTAAACGACTCGCACGGTACACACGTAGCTGGTACAATTGCTGGCTCAAGAGATGGCAAAGGGATGCATGGTGTAGCGTTTGGCTCAAAACTTATAGTAGGAAATACTGGCGGAACCGACGGTATGACATATGGACCAAACCAAGACTACAACTTCTTTTTAGCATCTTACGAGGGACTAGCCAAAGGTGGTGCAAGAGCTATAAATAATAGTTGGGGTTCAAACCGAAAATTTTATAAAGCTTATGAGGGAGCAACTGGATTTGATGGTGGCAATAGCTTAGATATAAAAGACCTTGACGCAGCCTATAAAAGCTACTATCCATTTGTCACAAATGGTAAAAATTTCATGGATGCCGCTTATGAAGTCGCCAAAAAATACGGCATCATTCAAGTCTTCACTGCCGGAAATAGAAATGGCATGAAAGAGTCATACACAAGAGCAATGCTTCCATATTTTCGTCCAGATGCTGAAAAATACTGGATAAACGTCACTGGAGTGACAGATGGCGATGCACAATACTTTAACACAGCAGGTCACTCAAAATGGTGGAGTATCGCAGCACCTGGCAAAAGTATAAAATCAAGCACAGTTGATCCTAAAAATGGAGAAGCAGGCTATGACAGCTGGGATGGTACATCAATGGCAGCTCCACACGTCACTGGCGCACTTGGTCTTGTCATGCAAAGATATCCATATATGAGCAACTCTCAAGCAAGAGATGTTTTGCTAACTACGGCAAGACAAGTTAGAGATGAGTTTAAAAAGCCAGCCGATACAAGAAAAATTTCTGGCTTTACTGCACCACTTGGCGTACCTGACGAACGCTGGGGCTGGGGAGCACTTGATATGTCAAAGGCTATGTTTGGGCCAGGACAGCTACTAGGCGTATTTGATGTAAGTCTAGACACAGATGATCTTTACTCAAATAATATCAGTGATGTAGCTATAAAATATAGAAAGACTGAAGATGAGGCAGAGGCACAAATTTGGGCTCAACGCAAAGCCGAGCTTGAACAAATGGCAAATTTAACAGCCGAGCAAAGGGCTGAACTTGATATAGGTAACGCCAGAGAAAAAGCAAGAGAGCAAAGAGCCAGCGAAGGCTATGAAGGAACTCTTATCAAAAGAGGTCTAGGCACCCTAAAACTAGCAGGTAACAACTCATACACTGGCAAAACCATAATAAAAAGTGGCAAGATCACAGCACTAAATCAAGCATTAAAGACAAGTGAAGTAGTCGTTGAAAATGGTGGTGCACTTGAGATTGTTAAAGAGATGAGCGTTAGAGAGATTGATAAAAGTAGATTTTCTCAAAAGCTATCTTTTAAAGATGTAACTAGAAAAAGTACAAATGACACAGTAAAAGCTACTATAAAAACAGGTGGTAGTTATATCATCTCAAATAATGCAGCAAATTTAAATCTAAATTTTGAGAAGAACTCTATTATAGATGTAAGTGAGCCAGATGTAGATGTCATGAAAAGACTATATGATGATAGCTCAAAGGTAAAAACTTACGCCGTAACTGGAAATTTTAGTGGCTACAACGACACCATCTCAAAAAAATACGCATTTTTTGACCTTACTAGAAACTATAGTGACAACAAGCTAGAGCTAACACTCAAAAAATCAAAAAATACAATAACAAGTATAGCAGCTAGCGACGGCCAAAAAAGAGTAGCACAGCTCATAGAGAGTACAGCTAGCAGACCAGCACTCCTTGCTTCGCCGTTTAGAAGTAGACCAGCAGTCATCACAAGTGATCTATACAGACACTTCATCTACGCTACACCAAAAGAAGCAAGTGATACACTAAAAACATTTGCAAATAATGCAAATTTAGCTCAGCATAATGCATTTTTACTAGAAAATATCTTGCTCAAAAATGCAATCATCAACCATGAATTTGATCCATTCAGTGCAAAAGCAATCGATGCGAGTGGCATGAAATTTTGGTCAAATACCATGGCTAACGCTATGAAATTTGATGATGTAAAAGCAAACTCATTCACCCAGCTTTTTGGATTTGACGGTAGTGTAAATGACGCTTTCACACTTGGTGGTGTGCTTGGTGCTAGCAACGAAAAAGTAAAAGAAGATGGCGAAAATGCTTACAAAACAAAAGGTGCAAGTGTCGGTATCTACTCAAAAAGTCAAATTTCTAGCACAAAGCTAGACCTTGGCCTCATATACACAAATGCAAAACGCAAAACGCAAAATGGTGCTACAATAGCTAGCTTTTACTCAAAAGAGCATGTAAAGAGCAAAGAAAAAGCACTTACTACTTACGCAAATTTGGCACTAACTAGCTTTAACAGTACAAATTTCTCACTAAATCCTTATGTGGGTGCAAGCTATCTACATATGAAAACTGATAGCACTAGCCAAAATGTAGGAATTTTTAGAATGGACGTTGATGAAAAAGCTAGAAATTTAGGCATATTTAGCTTAGGTCTAAATCCTAGCGTGCCATTTAGTCTTGGCAACATGAAGATGAAATTTGAAGCTGATCTAGCCTACAACAGACTAGTCGGCGATACAAGAGCAAATATCGGTGTAAATGTTGCAAATGCTGGATACTTGGAACTTGAAGGAAAAGAGGTGCGTGATCTTGGCACAGCCAGCCTTGGTATAAAAGCTAATGTTTATAAAAATATAAATTTAGGCTTATCTTACACAGGTGCTTTTGCTAAAGGCGTGAAGTCAAATAGCGTAAATGCAAAATTTGAGATATTGTTTTAGTAGAAGCTATGCTCGCTACTTTAAAGGGTAGCGAGCCATTAAATTAAAATAGTTGAGTGAAAGAAAATCCGTTTTTTGTAAGCACTTCTTTAATCTTATCTTGATGCTCAAGACCCTTTGTCTCAAGCGTGATAGTGATGCTTGCATCGCCATAGTCAAGCTTAGTAGAGAAGCGGTCGTAGTCGATCTTCACGATGTTTGCGTTTGCTGATTTTAGGCTGTCAGTTAAGCTCATGAGCGCTCCTGGCTTATCCACAAGTGTTATTTGCAAGGTCATCTTGCGGTGAGACTTGATAAGACCTTTTTCGATGATGATAGATAGCACTTGTACATCGATATTTCCACCACTTAGCACCACGCCTATCTTTGCGCCTTTTTTAAATTTTATCTTATCATGCATGAGTGCTGCCACGCCAGCTGCGCCAGCTCCCTCAACTACGATCTTTTGAGTCTCTAGCAAAAATAAAATCGCAGTCGCGATCTCCTCGTCATCGACTTGCACAAACTCATCTACGCACTCAACGATATTTGCCAGTGTGATCTCGCTAGCGTCACGCACAGCGATGCCGTCAGCTATGGTGCGGACTGATTTTGAATTTATACTCTTTTTAGCGCCATAGCTATTAAACATAGCTGGAGCACCCTTTGCACCAACGCAGACCACTTTTGTCTTTGGATTGACCTGCTTTATACAACTAGCCACACCACTAGCTAATCCGCCGCCGCCAACTGGGACGATGACCATATCAAGGTCACTTATCTCATCAAGCATCTCAAGCCCAACAGTGCCCTGCCCTGCCATAACGTACTCATCGTTAAATGGATGAACAAAGGTCATGCCCTTTTCTTTAGCATAGTTCACCGCAAAAGCGTATGCCTCATCAAAGTTATCGCCCTTTAAGATGACCTCTGCGCCAAGGTCCTTTGTGCCAGCAACCTTTAGAAGTGGGGTTGATTCTGGCATGATGATGCAAGCATGTACGCCAAATTCCTTTGCACTTATTGCTACGCCTTGAGCGTGGTTGCCAGCACTTGCAGCCACAACGCCACGTTTTCTCTCCTCATCACTTAGGCTAGCTATTTTATTATATGCGCCTCTTATTTTATATGCACCAGTTCTTTGTAAATTTTCTTCTTTCAGGTAAACACTTGCGCCTAAAATTTTACTAAGCTTTGCACTTAGCGCAAATGGGGTCTTAGTCACAAAATGACCGATCGTGATCTTTGCTTGGATGATTTTATTTAGTGAAACCATTTTTATTTTTCCTTTTTTAAATTATTCTTTTGCCCTTAGTAGCACGCCACACTCGATGTGATGAGTATTTGCAAACTGATCAAAAATGGCAAATTTTATCACTTTATGGCTTTTACAAAGCTCATTTAAATTTTCTTTTAGAGTCTCTGGATTACACGATATATAGATGATATTTTTAAAATTTTTGATGAAATTTATGACACTTTCGCTTAGTCCTGCACGAGGCGGATCAACAAGGACGTGAGAGAAGTTAAAATTGCTTAAATTTATATTCTTGAGCCTATTAAATTCCCTAACGCCAGCAAATGCACTCATAAGCTCATCAGCGTCCATACGCAAAAATTTGATATTTTCTGCCCCATTTAGCTCGCAGTTTTTAAGGGCATTTGCGATCGAGCTCTTTGAAATTTCAGTGGCAAGGACATTTTTAAATTTAAACGAAAGCGGAATGGTAAAATTTCCATGTCCGCAGTAGAGCTCAAGGAGGTCAGCGCCAGCCTCTACACACTCTTTTGCCCAAGCTATCATCTTTTCATTTACGGCTCTATTTGGCTGGATAAAGGCATTTTCAGATAGGCTAAATTTATAAATTTTACCACCAACATCTAGCTCATCGATCAAATTTAGCTCACCACTTAGTAGCTTTTGCCCGCGAGATCTGGCAAGTATGGTAACGTCAAGCTTGCTAGCTAGAATTTTCATAGCCGCCTCAAACTCGCCATCAAGTCTTTTATGGTAAAGAAGTGTGACCAAAATACCGCTTTTACAAGAGATAAATTCCACTCCAAAAAGCTTTGCGCGCAGTATTTCGTTCTCTTGTAAGCCATAAAGCAAGCTTGGCATGAGATCTGAAATTTGCTCGCAAACCTTTGGACAATCATCTATAAAGACCTTTTTACCCTTTTCGCTTGCATGCATCGTGTAGCTAAGCTTGCTGCCTTCATGCCAGATGCCAAACTCAGCTCTCGTGCGGTAGTGTTTTGGTGTTGAGCTAAAAACATCAAACTCACCATCATAAAACTCTGAAAAATTTTGTTTTACAAGGTCAGTTTTAAATAAAATTTGCTCATCATAAGGAGTAAAAAGAGTGCAAGAGCCGCACTCTTTTAAATAATTGCAATCCAAATTTATGCTTCTACTTTCTTTCCAACAAATCTAACTAGCGCCCAAATCGCTAAAAATCCGCAAGGAAGCGCGATCCAAACGCTAAGACCAAGTGCAACCGGCAAGTAACCAACTAGCACACAAACCGCACAAACGCTAAGCGCATAGACCATTTGAGTCGATACGTGATCGATATGATTACATCCTGCACCCATTGATGAAAGGATCGTAGTATCCGATATCGGTGAGCAGTGATCGCCAAAGATCGCACCTGTAAGCACGCCTGAAATATTTACGATCATATAAGCGTGCATTGCATCGCCCTCTAGGCCGTAGTTTTTGCCGACAGCATAAGCTAGTGGGATAGCAAGAGGCATTAAAATACCCATTGTGCCATAGCTTGTTCCAGTTGAGAAGCTGATAAACGAACCAAGGATAAAAACAGCCACTGGCAATATAAATTTAGGTGTTGAAGAGCTTAATAAATCAACCAAATATCTTGATGTGCCAAGCTCTTTTATAACAGCACTAAGACTCCACGCAAGAAGCAAAATCACAACCGTAATTATCATAGTCTTCCAGCCCTTTACCCATGTACTGATAGCCTCTTTTACGTCAAAAATTTTACGCCAAACGCCCATTGTGATAGCTACGATACTAGCAAGTAGTGCTGCTTGAAATAGCGATGTAGCTGAGTCTGCTTCACCGAAAGTATCTTTAAAAGTAGAAAAAGCAAGCGGATTGGCAAGTGCATTTTTAAGAGCATCGCCCTCAAGTGCAGCAAGACCACTAAAGTAAAAGCTAGTAAAAGCACCAATAACTAGCACAAGAAGTGGCACGACAGCGTTTGAGGCGCTTAGTTTTACGCCTTCTTTTGGCTCAAGAGTTTTGTCTTCAAGGTCTTGGATCTGAGTTTTGCCAGAGTGAAGTTCGCCCTTTCTAGCACGTCTTTCAGCCACTAACATTGGGCCGTATTCACGCTGCATCAAAGCAGTACAAACTATAAAAAATAGTATAAAAAGGTTGTAAAATCTATATGGAATTGTCTCAATAAATATGGAATAAGCATTAATATCAGTCTCACCAACTAGCTCATAACCCTTTCCAATAAGTGAAACCTCAAGGCCAACCCATGTCGAGATGATAGCTATACCAGCGATTGGTGCTGCAGTAGCATCTATGATAAAAGCTAGTTTTTCGCGGCTGATTTTAAATTTATCGCTTATTGGTCTCATGATAGGACCTACGATTAAGGCATTTGCGTAGTCATCGAAAAATACAAAAATTCCCATGAGCCATGTTGAAATTTGAGCCGAGATACCAGTCTTTGCTTTTTTGCTAAGCCAAAGAGCAACCGCCTTTGTGCCGCCCATCTTTGTGATGAGTGCGACCACGCCGCCGATACAAAGCACTTGAAGCAAAATACCTGAATCGGTCTTATCAGCCATTGATTCAACGACCCTTGAAACGATACCTGTAAATCCTTTTACGATACCCATAAAGATGTTTTCATTGATGATGTTTATGAGAAATGTTCCGCTAAAAACACCGATAAATAGCGACAAGATGACGTCTTTTGTGATAAAAGCAAGTGCTATTGCCACAACAGGCGGTATAAGCGTAAATACGCCATAAATTTCAGCGTTTCTCTTTGCCACTTCTGGATCGACACCAAAAAGCGCAACGCTAAAAAAAAGTAATAATAAAATTTGTCTCACAAGAACTCCTTAAAATTTTTCTATCGCAAGCCCAGCCCAAGTCTGCGTATTTGCCATGACTTCGACCCTATTTATGTTGACACTTCCAGGCATATTTAGACAATTTACCAAAATCGTCGCGATATCCTCAGATGTGATGAAATTTGTATTTTCATAAAGACTATCCGCCTTTGCCTTATCTCCCCTAAATCTAACCTCGCTAAATTCAGTCTTGCAAAGTCCTGGCTCAATGTTTGTCACTCTGATATTTGTGCCGACCAGATCGTTTCTTAAATTTAAGCTAAACTGCTTTACAAAGGCCTTTGTAGCACCATAAACGTTGCTTCCAGGATAAGGCCATGAGCCAGCTGTCGAGCCTAGGTTAAAGATATAGCCCTTTTCTTGCTTGTAAAGTAGCGGCAAAACCGCCTTTGTAGAGTAGATAAGACCCTTGACGTTGGTGTCTATCATCGCCTCAAAGTCTTCCACTTTCGCATCTATCGTCTTTTCAAGTCCAAGTGCCATGCCAGCGTTGTTTACAAGCACTTCAATGTCCTTAAATTTATCAGGCAGGCTCTCTACCGCCTTAAAAACAGCTTCTTTATCGCGTATGTCAGCTACGATGATATGCGTATCGCCAAGCTCGTCTGCAAGCTTCTTTAGCCTATCTTCTCGCCTTGCAAGAGCGACTATCTTGTAGCCCTCTTTTGAGAGTCTTCTGGCTATCGCCTCGCCAAATCCAGATGTTGTACCGGTTACAAAAGCTGTCTTTTTCATGATTTTTCCTAATTAAAATTTGGTTTTAAACCCAAATTTTCTAAAAATTTGATCGTCTTTTCGTTTTGTTCTTTCATGGCATAGTCAAGCGCGTTAAATCCAGCGTCATCAGTGGCGTTAATATCAGCACCATTATCAATCAAAAGCTTTAGAATTTCTGGCGTTGCATGAGCTGCTGCATGCATAAAAACGCTTCTGTTTGTATGCTCTAGACCGCATGTATCTTCAACTTGCGTCATACCCAAATTTATCATATTCATCTTGGCATTTTCGTCTATGTAACTCTCATTTGCATTGGCACCATTTTTTAGCAAAAGCTCACAAAGTGGCTTATCGCTAAACTGCACAGCGTAAAAAAGCGCACTTTTTCCAAAGAAATTTTTGTGATTTACATCGGCTTTATTTGCAAGTAAAATTTTTACATTTTCTATATTTTTTAAAGCAAAAAATAGTGGCGTCTCATCACCCAAATTCACATCGGCCCCACGCCTTATGATCTCTTTTATCATATCGCTACTTTTTTCGTTTAAAAGTGCGATATTAAGCAAATTTGTAAGCTCAGCGGTACTGAAATTTTTTGAGTAAAGTAAATTTGCTAGCTCATCGGAATTTATCCTTTGAGCCATCATACTTTGCTCAGGTGTTAAAATTTTAGCTTTATTTACATTTTTACCAACACCAAAAGTCAAAAACTCATTTACCACGCTAGTTGCGTAGTAAGCGGCACTTGCCGTATCAAGTCCAAGGCTTTCATAAAATTTTACAAGCGGAGTTTGAGCGTTTTTGTAAGCTTCGATAAATTTTTTATATTTTAAAAAATTAAACAAGCTCTCGTTTGCCCAGTATCTAAGATACTCCATCCTAGCGTCTTTTTCACCCTCAGCAACCTCTGGCTTTGCAAGCTCTTTTTGATAAAGCTCAGGTGCAAATGACGCTTTTAGCAAAAGCCATCTAAGCTTATTTAAATTTTCTTTATAAACTCTATCACCAACGCAACTTTGAGACTCACTTCTCACAGCCACACTCGCATCAAAAAGCTCTTTTACCTCTTTTAAGTTTAAAAGCGAACCATCACAGTAAAATAGCCCTTCATTCGCGTAAGCAAGATCATTTGGAGTAGTTTTAAAGCTCTCTTTTTTAGCAAGATCACTGCACTCTAAAGCGTGTAAATTTATAAAAAAATAAACGCTAAAAAAGAGAAAAAAAACTACTTTTTTCATCAAAGCTCCTTAAAATTTCGCGATATTGTAACAAATTTATATGCTAAACTCGCTTATTTCATTAAAATTTAGATATTTATAAATTTCATCTTTATTTAAGCTAAGGCTATCTTTTACTATCTTTTTATATTCATCTACGCTTGGCAAACGCCCAAGCAGCGCACAAACAGCGGCTAGCTCGGCACTTCCTAGATAGACCTTCGCGCCCATACCCATTCTGTTATCAAAATTTCTGGTTGAGGTAGAAAAGACAACGGCATTGTCATTAACTCTTGCTTGATTACCCATACAAAGCGAGCAGCCTGGCACCTCTGTCCTTGTATTTAATCTTTTAAAAATTTCATAAACGCCTTCATTTTCAAGTGTGCTTTTATCCATCTTTGTCGGCGGTGCTATCCAAAGCCTAGTTGTAAGCTTGCTCTCATGCTCCAAAATTCTAGCAAGCGCCCTGTAATGGCCGATATTTGTCATACAGCTTCCCACAAAAACTTCATCGATATTATGCACTCTTTTGTTATCAGCTACAATTTCACTTAATGTTGCCACATCGTCTGGATCATTTGGACACGCCAAAATCGGCTCATCTATCTGAGTTAGATCGATCTCCAAAATTTCAGCGTATTTTGCATCTTTATCAGCTCTTAAAAGAGTTGGATTTTCTAGCCATTTTTGCATTTTTTCTTTTCGTCTAGCAAGCGTTTCACGGCTCTCGTAACCAGCTTTTATCATTGCATCAATTAGCGCAACGTTTGAGCGAACGTACTCCACGACACTATCAACGCTTAAATTTACCACGCAAGCTGCTGCCGAGCGCTCAGCCGAAGCGTCACTTAGCTCAAATGCCTGCTCTACTTTTAGATTCTCAAGCCCTTCTATCTCTAAAATTTTGCCCGCAAAAATGTTCTTTTTATTTTTCTTTTCAACGCTTAAAAGCCCTTTTTCAATCGCAAAATAAGGTATCGCATTTACAAGATCCCTAAGCGTCACGCCCTCTTTTAGCTCGCCTTTAAATTTGATCAAAACCGACTCTGGCATATTTAGTGGCATCATTCCAAGTACCGCTGCAAACGCCACTAGACCACTTCCAGCTGGAAAACTAATGCCGATAGGAAATCTCGTATGACTATCGCCGCCAGTACCCACCGTATCAGGTAGTACCATGCGGTTTAGCCACGAGTGGATGACGCCATCGCCTGGCTTTAGACTCACACCGCCGCGTAAATTTATAAATTTTGGCAAACTCTCATGCATCACAAGATCACTTGGCTTTGGGTAAGCGGCCGTATGGCAGAAGCTTTGCAAAACAAAATCCGCGCCAAAACTAAGGCTAGCAAGCTCTTTTATCTCATCTCTAGTCATCGGCCCAGTCGTATCTTGCGAGCCAACAGTTAAAATTTCTGGCTCCACGTATGCCCCAGCTCTAACGCCAGCTACGCCGCAAGCCTTGCCAACCATCTTTTGAGCCAGCGTATAGCCACCGCTCTGCTCTTTTGGCTGATCTGGCTTTATAAAAATTTGCTCCTCGCCAAGCCCTAGAGCCTCTCTAGCCTTTTTGGTCACTTGCCGTCCTATCATAAGCGGTATCCTGCCACCTGCTCTTATCTCATCGCTTAGAGTATTTGGGTTTAGTTTAAAATTTGCCACGAGTTTTTTCTCAGTGCCTACAAGTTTATAAATTTCGCCTTTAAATGGATAAATTTCTATCTCATCGCCCATCTCAAGCTCATTTACGTTTGCAACTATTGGCATTGCACCGCTATCTTCGGCGGTGTTAAAAAATATTGGAGCTATGGTCGTGCCTATCACGATGCCGCCAGTTTTTTTGTTTGGCACGCCCTCTATCTCATCGCCTAAATGCCACTGGATCGAGTTTATACCGCTCTTTCTGCTGCTGCCAGTGCCAACCACATCGCCAACATACGCCACTTTTTTACCACGAGTTTTGAGCCCTTTTAAAATTTCTAGACCCTCAGGCATCTTTTTAACAAGCATTGCTTTTGCGTGAAGCGGTATATCGGCCCTTGTATAGGCTTCGCTCGCTGGACTTAGGTCATCAGTATTTGTCTCACCAGGTACTTTAAAAACGACTGCGTTTATACAGGTTTCAATTGGCTTTTTATGTGTAAACCACTCCGCATTTGCCCAAGAAACAAGCACCTCTTTTGCAAATTTATTGTTGCTTGCTAGCTTTGCGATCTCGTCAAAATATTCATGCACCAGGATAATATTTTTTAGCTCATTTGCTGCAGCGCGAGCGATATTTTCATTGCTATTTTTTAGAGCTCGCACCAAAATTTCCACGTTATATCCACCAAGCATCTTGCCTAAAATTTTAATAGCACGCATAGCGTCAAGGCCGTTAACAGCAAACCCGTCTATTACTTCACCAAGAAATTCTGCCTTTATCTTCGCTGCATCATCAACGCCAGGATTAATACGAGTTTCAAGCAAACTTATAAGAAATTTTAGCTCGCTTTGCGCCTTTTCGTCGCCACTAGACTTACTGGCAAGCTTTATTAGCTCGCAAACTTCACTTGTTTGCTTGGCATTTAGCGCAAGCGGTGGCACGCCCTCTTTTTCTCGCTCGCTCACGTGTTTTTCGTAGTCGGTAAAAAAGCTCATGAAATTCCTTTGTGGTTTTTGCTTGTTATTTTTAGTCTAAAAATTGCTAGTTTTGCTTGCATTTTATCAAAAAGCAAAACAAACTAAAGTAAAATTTGCCCAAAATTTCAAATTTCAAGGAGCAAATGTGTCAAAAGCTTACCTAAAATCGCCTATCGGAATTTTGGAGATCATCGCTAGCGAAAATGGAATTTGTGAGATAAATTTTGTAGATAAATTTGAAAAAATAGCGGTAAAAGATGAAAATTTAAAGCTTTGCTTGAATGAGCTAGAGGCTTATTTTAATGGCAAGCTTAAAAAATTTAGCGTAAGGCTTGATATAAAAACAACTAATTTTAGAGCAAAAATTTACGAGGCTTTACAAAAAGTACCATACGGGGAAACGACCACATACGCAGCCCTTGCACTTGCCGTAGGCCACAAAAATGCCTACCGAGCAGTAGGATCAGCCAATGCTAAAAATCCAGTGCCTATCATCGTTCCTTGTCACAGAGTGCTAGCTAGCAGTGGGCTTGGCGGCTACTCAGGTGGAGATGGCTTGCCAACTAAAATCTGGCTTTTAGAGCATGAAGCAAAGCATAAATAGCTAAAAATTTATAACAAAATAAAAGTCTATCAAATTTTAAAATTTACAAGCGAACATTTTTAAAATTTATCAGAGTATTTGAAACGCGTGAAGTGCTTTAGCGCCATTGAATGCATCTTGAACGTGAGTGATTTAGCGGATTTAAAAAAAGTAAGAGAAGAGGACGGCCTCGTAATCCAAGCCCCATTGTCTCTCTTTTGAATAAAAAGGAATTTATAAATTTAATAAAGCGTTTTCAAATTTTAAAACTTCATTCACTCGCAAGAACTAAAATCTAAATTCGCTTACCACTTAGCTCAGATTTTAGAGCCAAAATTACTCGCTCATAAATTTTAAAATTTATTTTTCTCTAGTGTACTGCATGTGCTTATATTGTTTAAATTATTAATTGCTTTTATGCGTTATATGGCTTTTTATTTGGATTTTAGAATCGTCGAAATTTATAAATTTCCCTAGCCCTAATCTCACTTAGGACTAGGGAAAGATTATTTTTTAGTTACAAGAGCGTTTTTTAAGACATCATCGATCGTATCAACAGCGATGATCTTCATGTCACCTTTTACCTCGGCTGGGATATCAACAAGGTCGCGATCATAGTTTTTGCGAGGTATCAGAGCTGTTTTGATGCCAGCTTTGTGAGCGGCGATGAGCTTCTCTTTTAGTCCTCCGATAGGTAAAACTCTACCAGTTAGTGTGATCTCGCCAGTCATTGCGATGTCGTGTTTGACCTTTGTGTCAGTTAGTATTGATGCGATCGCAGTTGCAATCGTGATACCAGCGCTTGGACCGTCTTTTGGCACCGCACCCTCTGGCACGTGTAAGTGAAGGTCGTAGCGTCTATAAACATCGCTGGCTTCAAGCTTGTGCTTGTCATCATCAAATTTCGGCACGATAGCCATTGGTACTTTTAGCTTTTTGTTATCTATCAGCACTTTTACCACGCTAAATGCTATCTGAGCGCTCTCTTTCATCACGTCACCTAGCTGACCGGTGATCTGCATATTGCCTTTGCCTTGGATCCTGATAGCCTCGATCCTTAGCACATCGCCGCCGACACTTGTCCACGCGAGACCATTTACCAAGCCGATCTGATCTTTTTTATCCGCTGGCTCGATCTCATAGACCTTTTTCTCTAAAAACTCTTTTAAATTTTTAGCCGTGACGCTGATCTTGCTCTCATTCTTTTTGGTGAGGATATTTTTGGCGACTTTTCTTAGTATATCAGCGATCCTGCGGCGTAAATTTCGCACGCCACTCTCTCTTGTATAGTCGCTGATAATTAGCTCAAGTGCCTCTTTGCTGATACTCACATCACTTGGTTTTAGCCCGTGTTTTTTAAGCTCTTGAGGCAAGAGATATTTTTTAGCGATCTCAAATTTCTCTTGTGGGGTGTATGAGCTAAGCTCGATAAACTCCATCCTGTCGCGAAGTGCGGCTGGGATCATGCTCACATCATTTGCTGTAGCGATGAAGATAATCTTGCTAAGATCGATGTTGAAATTTAGATAGTAATCTCTAAATTTATTATTTTGCTCAGGATCTAAAATTTCAAGTAAAACAGCAGTCGGATCGCCTCTGTAGCTTCTGCCAACCTTATCGATCTCATCTAAAACAACCACTGGATTCATCTGCTTGGCTTCTATGAGCCCTTGAACGATGCGCCCTGGCATAGCGCCTATGTAGGTGCGGCGGTGTCCTCTTAGCTCGTTTACGTCCTCAAGTCCACCAAGCGCGATCCTAACTAGCTCGCGTTTTAGCGCCTTTGCGATCGAGTTTGCAAGGCTAGTTTTACCTACGCCTGGAGGGCCTGCAAAGCATAAAATAGCGCCATTATTTACCTTTTCGCCAACGCCTCTAAGCTCCAAAAGCTCACGCAAAGCAAAATACTCTTCGATGCGCTCTTTTGGCTTCTCTAAGCTGTAGTGATCGGCATTTAGGTGCTTGCTCACTTCAGCGATAGATGATTTTTTCTTAGCTACATTTTCAAATGGTATCTCAAGTACCCAATCAAGATAGCTTTGCAAAGTGTTTGCATCAGCTGAGTCTGGGTGCATACGACTAAGTTTATCTATTTGTTTTTTGATCTCTTTGTAAGCATCCTCGGCCATAAATTTCTTCTTCGCATCAAGCTTTTTGCGGTACTCTTCAAGCTCCTCTTCACGGCTAGTATCCGCTCCAAGCTCAGCTTGAATTTGCTTTAGCTGCTCCTTTAAAAAGTACTCTTTATTTGTCTTGTCGATCTTTGAATGGACTTTATTTTTTATCTCTTTTTGAAGCTTATTTGCCTCGATCTCTTCGATAACATAGTCGATGAGCTTTAGTAGGCGCTGCTCTAAATTTTCTTCGACAAAAAAGCTATAAGCGATCTGTTTTTTTAGACGAAGTGCGCTTGAAACTAGGTCACAAACCCTGATCGCTTCAGCGCTCTCTTCGATCGTCTTTAAAAGATCAGGTGGAAAAAAGTGGCTAAACTGCGAAAGCTCTCTTACTTTTTCTCTTAAAACTACGATTAATGCGTCAGTTTTGACCTGTGATGGGCGCTTGACATGGAGCATATCAACGATACCACGGAGTGGGTTTATGCCTGATTGTTTTAAAATTTTACCTTTGTCTATGCCTTGAAATAGAACTTTTACACGTCCATCAGGTAGTGGCACACGGCGCATTATCGTGCCGATAACGCCAGCATCATAGATACCATCAAAGTCTCTAGCACCGTCTTGCTGAGGCTTTGTAGGCACCACAAGGATCGGAGTCTCTTCTTGTATGGCGAGTTCAAGTGCCTTTAAATTTTCATCATCGCTTAAAAAAAGCGGAGTTATCATAAATGGATATAAAAATAGCTCGTCCTCAACGATGATGGGAATTTCAGTTGGGAAGCCTTTATTTTCGTTTATTTGCAAAATTTCTCCTATTCAAACAGTTTTCTATACCATGCCACGTCAGGTTTAATAAGATCTGAGTTTTTAAACGGCGACTCTTCAAGCTTTTGCTCGTAAATTTTAGCCGAAACATCACGACCAGTCCTATTGTAAAGATCAGCTATTTGCATATCTAGGAAGTAAAGCGCGAGTTTAAATTTGATAAGCATAGTCTCGATAAGAGGCTTATATTCAGTATTTGGATACATATAAAGAAATTTCTCAATCTCTGTTACGCTATCTTCCATAAGCTTTTGGTTGCGGTTTGGCTGAGTAAATGAGTCAAAATTTGCTTTTATCTTTAGATACTGAGCAAACTCTGTTTTTGGGCCGTTGTCACCATATCTTTTGATGTACTCGTCAAGATAGTGATTTGCCATCAGATACTCTTCGTCATTTGCGTGAGCTTGGGCAAGGATGAGTAAAATTTGCTCCAAAAGCGGGCTTGCTACGTGCTCGCTAGCCATTGAAACGTAGTGTTTATCGGCTGCTTCAAGATCACCATCTTTTATATCAGCGATAACCTGAGCATACCACTCATCAGGAGTTAGATTGTAAAGCTCGGTATATTTTTCAGCACAACCACTAAAAAGCCCCAAAAGAGCTACAACTGCTAGAAATTTAGAAAATCTTTTCATGCTTTTCCTTAAAAAGTTTAAATCCTCGTATTCTACATTTTTTGCTATTATTTTTGTATAAATTTTTTAAAACTATGATAAAATACGGCAACTTTACAAAATAGGAGTTAGTATGATTTTTAGTGTTAAAAGCCCTATTTTAGGCTTTGAGCATATCAAGACGATGGAGTTAATTGAACTTGATAAATTTTTTGTTAAGCTAGCAAGCAAAGATGATGAGACATCTTTTACAATGATAAATCCTTTTGCATTAAGAAGCTACGAATTCGATATTCCAAGCTATTATGAAGATCTTATGGAGATTAAAGAAAGCTCTCAACTTAGAATTTATAACATTATCGTTGTTGCACTCCCGCTTGAAAAATCAACTGTAAATTTTATAGCTCCTATTGTTTGCAATATGGACAATATGACCTTATCCCAAGTCGTTTTAGACATTGCCAAATATCCTCAGTACGGGCAAGCTGAAATGATAGAAAATTTTATACAAAAATAGTAGCTAAAAGTTTTTAAAAATCTAAGGATAGATTTTTGTTGTTATTTAGAGGATTTGTTGTGAAGATAGCATATTTACTCTGTTTTATTGTCACATTTGGTTTTTGTGCACCCAGAGCTTGTACGACAGTAGAAGCAGCATCTATTGGTTGTAGTGGAGCAAATTATTCTTGCTTTATAGACGCTGAAGAGTACCAAGATAACTCTTCTAAAAATATCCCACATTGCATAAGAAAATCTGATAGAACCTGGACGATAGATACCAATAGCTTTTCTTCAGGCTTAGCACAAGATCACTATCATATTTACGTTGAGCAATTTTCTCCATGGAATCAACGATCATTAATAGGTATGTGGGATGATCACTCTAAAGGCTTAAGACAAAGATCAATAAATGGAAATCTAAATACCAGAGTAAATGGAGATATAGCTACCATTGGTGCTACTATTATGATTCCACAATACGCTGGATATAATTTTGTTCCAGATCCATCTAACGTAACAAGAACATCATCTACAGCCGATAGAATATTTTTAGATACTGGTAATTTTTCGCCTAGCAATTACACACTTTGTCAAACAACATATATTTATAATCCTAGCAAGCATCCTTATTGTAAAAATTCATCCTCTTCCACATTTGATTTTAGTGAGAAAAATACCTTTATACAAAATAATTTAAAAGGCAAAAACGTAGTCTATGCCAGGCTTTATTGGGGCGGCTCTCTTTATCAAAACTGGGCAATAAAAAATCTTGGGTCAAATTTATATGTAAGTGCTTTAAATTACATAAAAGGATATAGCAGGATTGATTTTAAAGCTCCTGGAAAGAGTGTAATCACAATAGATGCTGATCCAAAAGATGTTTTTTGGTTTGGATCTTTTAGCGAGTATCGACCAAAATCAATGACTCTTGAATCATATAATCAAAACGAGTCTAATAGCTACTATGTAAAGGCTGGAATAAACTACCAATATGTAGCAAGCGCTGATGTAACAGATATAGTTAGAGACTCTCTTGGCACTAGCGAGTCAGACAGGACATTCTATGCCGGTAATATCAGATCCACTACGATTCCCTTCAGTAATGAATTTATAGACCCAAATGATGGCACATACAAGGTAGCCGACTCTACTAATAGAAAACTAAAAAAAACATACGGCACGCTACTATTCTCACCAGTTCAAGGGCAAAATGGTTACTGGATACAATCCATTGCACCACAATTTGCGGCTTGGAGTTTGGTCATCATTTATGACTTTGATGATAAAACCGCTGCAGCAAACAATATAGAGCCAAAGCTTGTTAGTATATTTGATGGACTAGAAAGGCTTGCAGCAGACTGGATGAAGTCAAGCGATCCATTTGGTACTGTAAAGAGCTCAACCATAGATGTAAAATTTGAAAATATCTACACACCAAAAGCAGGAAATATAGATGCTTCGCTTACAATGTTTTCATTTGGCGGCAAGCCAGAAACAAAAGGTGAAGATATTAAGATAAAAAAAGGTGGCAGCTATCAGAGTATCACCAGCGGATATAACGCACAAGGCGATCAGTTTAACTCAACTATGACAAAATTTGGACAACTTATAAATCCAGGTAAAAAATTTCACTCTCAAGCGGACTTAGATATATTTGATATATCAGACAAAATGTCATATGCTCAAAAAGAAGCGGATATAAAATTTACAGTTACAACGATTAAAAGCTCAGGCGGTGCTAATGTCGTAAGTGCTGACCGTATAAATTTAGCTCTAGTTGGCTTTTCTTCTCGTATATACAAACCAGATGTTTGCTATATGGAATATATTTATGCAAAAAAACCTAGCGATAGTACTTTTACAAAGGTGCAAGAAAATACTCCAACAGTAGTGCCAGCAAATACTATTTTAAAAACTTTCGTTGAAGTTACAAACAATACAAATGAAGCTGCTCAAGACTTTGCACTAAAAGCTACAATAGATCCAAGCCAAATTTATAATCCAAACTCAACTTACATTTACGCAGATAAAGCATCACAAGGGCCTAGTGATCTGCTTACTATGTCAGGACAGGTACACTATAACGACAACACAGGCTTGCAGCAATTAAGCGGAAATGACTTAACTTTTTATTTGGGACAAGGTGCGGCTGCAAATAAGGGTGGAGAAATGCTAATTCATCAAGGCAACTACGCTTATGCCATATATGAAACCACCCTTAAGTCTAAATTTGAGCCAAATAGTTACAAAGCCACGGTTGCAAATGCTGATATAAATTTACAACCCTATGACACATATATAAGAAGATGTAGCAATCAAAACTACAACATTACTTTAGGCGTTAGTGCCAGTCCAAATAATTTCGTCGCAAGTAATAGACAAGACGATGGTTCAGCGACTTTTAAAACTAAATTTAAAAATAGACTTCTAACTAAAATCGTTTCTATGCCATTTAATGTCTATATCACGAACTATGATACAGATGGCAACAAAAAAGTACCAGATGCCCCAGTAGATGTAAAAGTAGAGTTGGTCGAGTCTTGCAGTGCTCCAACAAATTTATATGAACAAGATATAACATTTAATGGCGTAACTGATATTTTGTTATCAGGTATTAGTATTGACAGAGCCTATAAAAGTGTAAAATTTAGAATTTCTCATCTTGATCCAGTGACAAATACTACAAAGGTTGAATGCGAAAAATTAGATGATTTTGCCATAAGACCAAGTCACTTTAGGCTATGGGATACTGACAAGAATACGATCAATAATAACAATGTTTTAATAGGCGGCAAAGCTTATAACAACATTGCTCTTGCGGCTATGAAACCTCTTGATAGTGGATTAGCAAATGGATATATAAACAATATAAGTGGCTCAAATGGAGAGATAAAACTTGTACCAGCATATAGTGCGACTTGCGATCCTAGCATTATAGAGAGCGAGAACAAACTAAGCGTAGATTTTAACGATCCAAATAAAGCATTGGGTAAAATTTTCCGTCACACATCAAGTGGACCTGTTGGCTTTTCTTACTCAGATATAGGTGATACATATTTTTATGTATTAGACAAAGACTATACAATAACTGATCAACATACGCCATCAAGAGCTGATGATTGTGTAAAAAACTCAATTAGCAACGATCCGTCACAAGATACTGCTCAAGAAGGAAGGATCGGATGCAATATAAAGCTAGAAGGTAATAGAGATTATCTATTTAGGCCAAAAGATATACAAATAAGCAAATTAAAGATAACAAAAGATAGCGATATAACATACCTTGATAATGAAGGCATACAAAAAGCAAAGCTTGACTTTGAAGTAACTGCCAGGTTATTTAACGATGACCCTGCAAAACTTTATAATGAAGATTGCTATGCAAAAAATATGAACTTTGACATAAAGCTAGATAGAGTTCCTTTAAATTTTACAGACAACGATGGCAATGTCGGTACATTAGCAAAAGCAAATGAAGAAATTTTATTTTTTGAAATTCCTGGCTCAAACACTAGAAAAGCAATAGATCCAAGTGCTACAAAATCAACATTTTATGTAGAGAAAAACACTTTTGTAAATGGCGTAGGCAAAGGTGAAGTATATTTTAATTTTGAAAGAAAAGTAAATCATGCTAAAAACCCTTTTACTATTTCAAGTAATGATTTTAGCTTTAGTGGCATGTCAGACAGCACCGATACAGTAAAAAAATATGAAAAACCAGCAACAGAAACAACGGCAAAATTTTACTTTGGTAGGGTTTATGCACCATTTTATGAAGGGCTTTATAGTGGCTTTTATGCCAAAATTTATTATGGTGCCTACTGCGATGGATGCAATAAAAATGCCTACATGAAAAATGATGGTAAATTATGGCAAGACTTTCCAGCTGCACCATTTTGGGCTACCAATCCAAAACATAGCGCAGGAGTACTTAACTATCATGACTTTAGCTTTACAAACACTTACAGCGGTACTGTTTTAAGAAATGATGTAAGTAGTATAAGCAATGGCGAGCAAATAATTTTTATAAGAAACCCGTCAGCAGTTACTGATGTGGCTAAAATGAGAGCACCTAGTTGGCTTCTTTATAGTGAATTTGATGAGAAACCTGAAACAAATAATTTCAATCTAAATTTTCTAGTACCAAATGGCGAATGGGCTGGTAAAGTCCTAAAGAGCAATAATATAGAGGATAAGACAAGCGGTGCAGTTGGAGGTTTTATAGGAGTAAAATCAAATAGTGATAGTAACCTAGATATAAGCGATAAGACAAACAGGAGAATAGAGTGGTAAAAAGAGGCGGCTTTTCATTGATAGAGCTTATCTTGTCAGTGCTTGTAGTAGCCATAGTAAGTGCAAGCTTACCACTAGCAGTAAGAACTACTTCAAATTTAAGCGAGCAGTCCTTAATGCAAGAAGGACTAATGAATGCTAAAACCTATATGTCATTAATATTAAAAGCACCATTTAGTGATCAAGTCTTAATAGCCGGTAAAAATACCATGCCATCTTCTATAACGACTCAAGAGGCTATAATTTTTCCTCTTATTATCTGCGATCAAGGGGCAAATCCGGATTTTTATGAAAAAAGCGGTGTAAAAGGTGAAGGACATAGGATACTTGCGTATCCGGTACAAAATTCATCTGCATGTGCCACAAGGCCTAGTGATTCAAAGCTTCCAGAATCAATCAAAAGCGTAAATTTTAAAGTAAAATCTATCAAAAATTTCAATACTCAAAAATCCATCTCGCCAACTGCTAGCACTACCAAACGTGACTTTATCATAGATACAGAAACGACTCCAACCATAACAAATGGAGCTGATAAATTTGTAGTTAGCACTCCTTTAAACGATAACGACGTTTTACAGATAAAGCTAGATACGACTATGAAAACTACAAAAGAGAGCAAAAGCGTACTTTATGGATATGCCTTTAATATAGGTGAAAGCAGTACTCTAAGTGTAAAAGAATGGAAATGAAAAAAACAAAAAAAGCTTTTACATTAATTGAGCTAATAATAGTCATCACCGTACTTGGCGTTATCTCACTTATGAGCTTTAACACGCTTATGAATTTATATCAAAACTATTTTCAAAGCAAAGTAATAAACGAACTAGAAACACAAAGCGAAATCGCTCTAGAGCAAATTTCAATACTACTTAGCCACAGAATCAAACAAAGCGTTATCGCTAGGAAAAAAAATGGAGATTACCTAGCTCTAAATGATAGTGGTGTAAATTTAAGTAGCGACTTTGAAATTTTAGAATTTATCCCAGCTGCTTATGAGCTATTTGATGGTATAAACGAATATAAAGGAGATGATACTAACGGAGATCCGATCATCGAAGAAGGCATATATAGTGGATATGTAGATCTTGCAAATAGCTCTATTGCAAATGGATTAAAAAGCCCTGGAAGTAAATTTAATGACGCTTTTAGAAACGGCGTAATGGACTTGACCTGCGAAAATGATAGCAATGAAGAAGATGTAAATAGCGGCTCTAGGTGCATAAACGCCGATAATGAAAATGGTGGTTTAGTGGCGATATTTTCTAGCATACTTTATAGAGTTGGTAGCAGCTTTGGCTATCAAGAAAATTTAGACCAAAGGCACTTAGATATTGCAAAAGTAGGCATACAATCAATCGACACGCTTAAGATTTCAAGTGATTTTAAAAATAAAAAAATTTCAGAACAGTATAAACTAGCTTATACAGCCATTGCCATAGCACCAGCTGAGCAAAGTGCCGAGGATATACAAAGCGGCTCTTTTGACCTTAAAATTTACTACAACTATAGACCATGGCTAAATGAAAGTTTTAAAAAATTTAACTCAACATCTACAAAGGCTATCAAAGCCGAAAGTGCAACACTAGCTAAACACGTAACAAGATTTGTCTTCACGGAAAAAAATGGTGTCATCGCGCTAAAGCTTTGCCTTAAAGCAGAAAAATCAGAAATAACCATTTGCAAGTCAAAGGCGGTTTATTGATGAGAAAAGGATTTACGTTAATAGCAGCGATATTTTTTCTAGTTGTAGCAGCTTCTATCAGCACTCTTGCCCTTTCGATAGCTAGCACATCAGCTAGACAAAGTAGTGAAATTTATCTAAGAGAGCAAGCACAACTCGTTGCTCAAGCAGCAGCAGAGTATGCGATGTTTGAAATTTTTAGAACCGATTTCTCAAACAAATGCCTAGATAAAGTAAATGGGGAATTTAACGATATGTTCGACTTTAAAGTAAAAATAACTTACTTTGGCGATATCGGCATATGCACTCCACCGACCATCATGCCAGGAACAAACGGAGTCGCAAGTACTGGCAATATGATCTTTGATGTTTTTGTAACATCAAAAGATAAAAAAACACCAAATCCTATAAATTTTCACAAACGAACTCTTCAGAAACTTTAAAATTTTATAAAGATTTTAGTTTAATTTGTTTTTAGTTTTAGCGTGTTATAATCATCTTACTTTCTATAAAGGAGATTACGATGAACATAAGCATTGTAGGAAAACAATTTGAGCTAACAGAGCCAATCAAAAACTATATCCAAGACGCTTTTGATACTCTTGGCAAATACAATCTCGACATCATCTCAGCAAGATGTGTTGTAGCAGCCGATGAAAAACAAGGAAAAAAAGGCTTTAATGCAGAATTTTCTCTAAATATGGCTCATAAAGACACTATAGTCGTTCGCCAAAAAGATAAAGATCTTTATGCTGCGATCGATCTTGCTATCGAAAAAGCATCAAAAGTTTTAAGAAGAGAGCATGATAAGAAATTTACTGTTAAAGGTAAGGCTGACGACAAAGAATTTCGCTCAAGAATAGGCGAAGAAAAGATCGAAGGCGTTGAAGAGATCGTGCCTATGGAGCTTGAAATTTATAAACCACTTGAAGTCGAAGAGGCACTTGATAAACTAAAATCAAGCGATAAACAATTTTACGTATTTAACGATGTTGACGCAAAAATGCGTGTGATCTACAAAAGAACAGACGGAACTTTCGGTCTTTACTAAAAACAGGGGCAGCTTTGCCCCTAAAATTTAAGCTAATTCACTATAAATTTTCTTTCTAAAATCTAAAAAACCTGTTGCAAAAACTACTGTGCCAGCAAATAGCTTTAAATTTAAAATTTTACCCAAGCGTTTGAGCGATCCTTTAAGCGTTAAAAATTCAACTATATTTTTGTAAATTTTATGAGCAATTTTTATTTAGCTTTGTTTATGAGACTATTAAGGTTGCAAAAAATCTTATCAAATCATCAATTCTGGTTTTAACCAAATACATATATAATAAAAGAGTACTCTAAAATCAAAAAGTGCCTAAAATTTTGCAGAATAGATATCCTTGTGTGAGATAGATACATATACAAGGTGGCTTTCGTGCGAGTCATTTTAGAAGATTGGCGAACCAAATTTAACGACATAAACTAAGTTGTAGCTGGCAGAGAGCACGGCAAAGAAGTAAGTGCTGTAAAAAAGTAAGTATTTTTTAAAAAAAATAATTGCAAGTATCAAAGTATGGAATTTTATTTTATAGGCTGAGAAAGCGTAGATAAATATAACAAACAACATAGCAGAGCAAACGAGCTAAAAATATACTTGATAGCACTAGAATTTTTTAAAGATAAAAGAGAAACAAAGCTCTCTTTTTGATTTTTAAAATATCAAATAGCTAAAACAAATGCTATCTATTTCTCTAAATTTTCACTAGTTTTTGGTCTAAAGGCCTTATTTATCTTTCTTATCCAAATGATTAGCGAGATAAACAAGATAAAGTAAAATACATAGCTAGCTACCGGCCAACTAGTATCTGTGCCACTTTCTTTTAGTGAGATGACATTTCTAAACTCTTGAAGCATAGAAATTCTATATCCATAATATTTTACAGTTACGTTTTTATCGCTATTTGCAAAGCCTTGAGCTTTGGCTTGTACATCAGCTGAATTAAATTTAAAATAAAACGGAAATCCCCATGCAGTATCTTCATTTCTATAAGCCATGACTTTATTTGAATTATTAGAATCTTTAGTGTAGATAAAATAAACATCTCTGGTAGGGCCATCAGCCGGATTTTTAGCATCGATGATACCATCTTTGTCCATACGTTTGACATCGCCACCTGTGATTTGCACATTTGCATAGTGTGGAAACGAATAATCAACTACAAGAGCCAAAAAAGAGTGTAAAAGCACGATAAAAATAACGCAAATTCTTTTAAAAAATGTAATCATTTCTTTCCTTTTAAATTTGCGTTATTTTATGAAAAGATAGCTTAATAAAGGGGCAAAATACCCCTTTGATTTTAAGCTTTTTTATTAAGCATAAATTTTAGAAGTTGTGCAAGGAAACTGATTCCACCGATTATTAAAATCGTATCACCAATCATTCTTACCCATCTTAAATTTTGTAAGTGTGATTGTTGTAAAAGCTCAGCGCTTCTTGCATACCACATACCATGCTCTAGGCTTGCAAATGCTTGATAAATTCCTATTGGAAGTAGTGAAAGCACGATCATTAGCATAAGACCTATATTTAAGCCCCAAAAACCTACTTTCATAAGTTTTTCATCAAATTCTTGACCTTTGAATAGATAAGTAGCTACTAGCCAAACAAATCCAAGTGCCAAAAATCCATAAACACCAAATAGCGCAGCATGTCCGTGAACTGGAGTCGTATTTAGGCCTTGGATATAAAATAGTGAAATTGGAGGATTGATTAAAAATCCAAATACACCAGCGCCTAGCATATTCCAGAAAGCAACTGCAATAAAGCAGTAAAGTGGCCATTTTAATGTCTTAGCCCAAGTTTGAGCAAACTGAAGTCTGTAATGCTCATAAGCTTCAGCACCAAGTAATACAAGAGGAACTACTTCAAGTGCTGAGAAGCTAGCGCCAACTGCCATTATAGGTGTTGTAGTGCCTGCAAAATATAAGTGGTGGAAAGTTCCTGGAATTCCGCCTACTAAGAAAAGTGATGCACTCGCAAGTGTTGAAAACGTAGCAAATCTCTTTGAAACAAGACCAAGACTAACAAATACAAAAGCAAGTGAAGCGGTAGCAAATACCTCAAAAAAGCCTTCAACCCAAAGGTGTACAACCCACCAGCGCCAGTATTCCATCACTGGAAGTGGACTTCTTTGACCGTAAAATAATCCTGCTCCGTAAAATAATCCAACTGCAACGGCTGAAGCTGCAAAGATAGCAAGTAAATTTTTGTCACCTTTGTTCTTAAATCCACCGATAAATCCGCGAAGTAAAAGTAGCATCCAAATGACAAGGCCAACAAATAAAATAATTTGCCAAACACGTCCAAGCTCGATATATTCATATCCTTGATGTCCAAACCAGAAGCTTAAATTTATAGGCATAATATTTGCGATCGCTAAATACTCGCCAGCAAAACTGCCGACCACAAGGATTAGTAGTGCGTAAAATAATAAATCTACGCCAAGCTTTTGGAATTTTGGATCCTTACCGCCATTTATAATAGGTGCTAGGAAAAGACCGCCTGCTAAAAATCCTGTCGCAATCCAGAAAATACTAGCCTGAATGTGCCATGTTCTAGCAAGTGAATAAGGAATATAAGCTGATAAATTTATACCGTAAAATTCTTGTCCTTCTACTGTATAGTGAGCTGTAAAGCCGCCTATTAAAATTTGGAATGCAAAAAGAGCCAAAGTTACAAAAAGATATTTTTTAAGAGCTTTTTGAGATGGAGTTAGGCTTAATTTACTAAGCGGATCCTCGCTAATAGCTTCCAACTTTTCATCATCTTTTTTACCATAAAAAGAGCTAAACCAAACAAGAAATCCAATACCAGCAATAAGTATTACAACACTTGCGATTGACCAAAAGATATTTTCGCTTGTTGGTACATTATCGATTAGTGGCTCGTGTGGCCAGTTGTTTGTGTATGTAGCATCGCTATTAGGTCTATTTGCTGCAGTTGCCCATGCTGACCAGAAGAAAAAGTTATTAAGATCATCTCTATCAGAAGCATTTGGAAGAGTATTTTCTTTCATCGCATAAGCTTCTCTTAAAGATTTAAACTTAGGGTCATTTCCAAAAAGCGACGAATACTCTTGGCTTACTTGTTTCATAGCCTTTAATCTATCGCTGCTAAGTACGATCTTATCGTCTTTTACGCCATTTTCTCGGTACTCTTTTTTAAGTAGAACTTTTAGATTTGCCTTTTGCTCATCATTTAAGTCAGCATATTTTGAGTGGTAAATTTCATCTGCTTTTAACTCTAAAAATATAACTAACTCTTTGTGAAGCCAGTCCGCACTCCAATCAGGTGCTTGATATGCACCGTGTCCCCAAACAGAGCCAACTTGCATACCTCCTATGCTTTGCCAGGCCTCTTGACCTTTATAGATGCTCTCTTTGTCGATAACGACATTGCCATTCTCATCTGTAAAATTTACAACTGGTGGCGAGCTTCTATAAACTTCAACGCCGTAGTAGCCTAAAATACTAAAGCAAATTACTAGTACTGCAACAAGTGCTAGCCAATACTTTTTGTATTCACGCATTGATTCTCCTTTTTTAAAAATTTTAAGGCGAAGTTTATCTCATTTTAAAAAAGCAGCTAATGATATATGTCAATAAAAGATATATATTGTCTTAATAAAAATTTTAAAAAATTTATGAAATTGGCGGAATTTTACATAGAATTAACCTAAAAATTATTAATATACAACTTTATATTTTTAAAATAAAGGAAAAAAAATATGCAAAGAAATTTTTTGCAAAAAATGGCTAAATTTAGCCTTGTCGCTTCACTTTTTATGGCTCTTAACCTAAACGCAGCTGAGTCTGCTAGAAGCATAACAGATATGCAAGGCGTCAAAGTAGGCGTGCCTGAGAAGGTTGAAAAGATCGCTGCTCTTTGGCACGCAAACAACGAGATCATCCTAGCGCTTGGCGGTATGGATAAAGTTGTAGCTACAACCGATCAGATCAAGAAAAACAAGTGGTTCGCCCTCGTCTATCCAAGACTTAAAAATTTACCAGCCGCACTTGATGGCAAAGATCTTCAGATCGAAGAGCTTGTTAAGCTTGCTCCTGATGTTGTCGTAGTCTCAAGCAAAAACTATCAAGATGAGCTTAGCAAAAACGGCTTTAGCGCTGTAAATTTGATCTTTAGAGACTATCCAGATATGGAAAAAAGTATCTACGCAACAGCTGAAGTGATCGGCACTGACAAGGCTAGAGCTATGGCTGATAAACTTACAAAAAATATCCAAGATAACACTAAATTTGTAACTGATAGGACAAAAAATATCCCTGATGCTAAACGTCCAAAAGTGCTTCACTTGCTTGGTGGAGCAAATTTATTAAAGGTTGATGGCACAAAAACTATCATAAACACTTGGATAAATTTAGCTGGCGGCAAAAACGCAGTCTCAAAAGAGGGCTCTATGATCGAGCTAACAGCTGAAGAGCTCATCAATGCAAACCCTGATATCATCATCGTTGGTGGTGCTGATACAGACGCACAGATCAAAAGTATAAAAGAAAACCCTGCATATTCGGGCTCAAATGCTGTTAAAAACGGCAAAGTTTATGGCAACCCAAAAGGCGTTTTTGGCTGGGATAGATACGGCGCAGAGAGTGCTCTTCAAATTTTATGGGCAGCAAAGACTATCCAACCAGATCTATTTAAAGATGTCGATATAAAAGCTAAGACAAAAGAATTTTACAAAGAGTTCTTAAACCACGATCTTAGCGATACAGAGTACGACTATATCCTAAAAGGTCTAAACCCAGACGGTAGCAAAAAATAATATATGAAAAACGCAAATTTTTCATTAGTTACCATTTTTTTAGCTCTGCTAACGCTTCTTTGCGCCTTTGTCGCACTTTGCGTTGGTAGATTTTACATTTCATTTGGCGATGTATTTAGTGTGTTAGCTCATAGCATTGGCCTAGGAGAGGGAGCAGCTAGCAACATCACAAACGTGATAGAAAATTTACGTATCCCACGCATCATCGCAGCTATCTTAGTCGGTGCAGCTCTTAGCGTGAGCGGTGCTGCCTATCAAGGCGTCTTTAAAAACCAGCTTGTAAGCCCAGATCTTCTAGGCGTATCAGCAGGCGCTTGCGTGGGCGCTGCCACTGCGATCATCTTTGATCTATCGCTATTTTGGATACAGGCTTTTGCATTTGGCTTTGGCCTAGCAGCCGTTGCTATCACGCTAGCCATACCAAAGATGATGGGGCGTACGAGCACGCTTATGCTGGTGCTTTCTGGTATCATCGTAAGCGGTCTTATGGGCTCAATCATCGGCTTTTTAAAGTACGTCGCTGATCCTGAAACAAAGCTACCTGATATCGTCTACTGGCAGCTTGGAAGCCTTGCAAAGCTTGATAGTGAAAATTTAAAGTACATAGCCCCAGTTATGATCATCTGTGCCATTTTACTAATAGCCATGAGCTGGCGTATAAATTTAGTCTCTCTTGGCGACGAGAGTGCGGCTAGACTTGGCGTAAATGTGGCTTTTGAACGTGCTATCGTTATAATATGCGCCACGCTTCTTACGGCATGCAGCGTCTGCATAAGCGGCATAGTCGCATGGGTGGGACTTCTCATGCCTCACTTAGCACGCATGCTAGTTGGAGCAAATAACATAAAAAGCATGCCTGCAAGCATATTTATGGGCGCGATATTTTTGCTATTTGTAGATACCTTAGCTCGCAGCATAAGCGTGAGTGAAGTGCCTCTTGGCGTGCTTACTGGCTTTATCGGCACGGTATTTTTTGTCTGGGTTTTATGGCGAAATAAAAAGGTTGCATGATGCTTGAAGTTAGAAATTTAAACTTTAGCTACCCAAATGGGGCTGGCAAACTAGAAAATGTAAATTTAAAGATAGGCGCAGGCGAAATTTTAACCATACTTGGTCGAAATGGAGCTGGCAAATCAACCACTCTTGGGCTAATAAGCGGCTCACTAAAGCCAATTTCAGGAGAAATTTTCCTTGATGGCAAAAACGTAGATAGCCTAAGCAATAAAGAGCGCGCTAAGATCATGGCATATGTGGCTCAAAGTGAGGTTGCCGAGTATGAATACACTGGACTTGAGTTCATCACGATGGGACGTGCGGCGCACCTTGGCATCTTTGCAAGACCTAGCAAAGAAGATGAAGAGATAGCTAAGATTTACACTAAAAAGCTTGAGATCGAGCACCTTGAAGAGAAATTTATAACTCAAATGAGTGGCGGTCAAAAGCAGATGTGTATGATCGCTCGTGCGATGGCTGCGCAGCCAAAGATGATCATTTTTGACGAGCCAACGAGTGCGCTTGATTTTGGCAACCAGTATAAATTTTTACGCACCGTTAAGTGGCTAAAAGAGCTTGGCTACTCAGTCGTGCTAACCACTCACAACCCTGACTTTGCCGTGCTTCTTGGCGGATATGTCGCACTTGTAAAAGGTGATGGAAATGTTGAGTTTGGCACGGTTAATGAGATCATCAGAAGCGAAAATTTAAGCAAGCTTTACGGACTAAGCTTAAACGTAAGCTACATCGACGAGGTAAAAAGAGAGTGTTGCTTAACATATCCTCTTTAAATTTATACTCTCAAAAGAGAAATTCTTTTGAGAGCGCTTTTTTGTATTATTTTTCTTATTTAATACTGCCTTTGGAGTAAAAATGAAAAAAGTAGTTTTGATTTTATTTTTTGCATTGATGGCAAACGCAGCGGATAAATTTGATTGTTCTAAACGCTACTGCAAAGAGATGAAAAGTTGCGAAGAAGCATATCACTATCTAAGAAAATGCGGACGCAGTGGGTTTGATCGTGATCGTGACGGTATACCATGCGAGAATGTATGCAAAGAGCGCAGAGTAGAAAAATAATTTTATTAAAATTTACTCCGCTAAAATTTAAAGCCAACAAAATCAAAAATTTAGGTTAAGCTAAAAGCAACTAGGCGTTATTTTTAGCAAGCGCCGCCACTCTAGCCTTTGCAGCCTGTGTGATATCATCCTCGTAGTCATAAAAGTTAAAGGTCGCTCCGTGCTGGAAAAAGCCATTTAGTATATCGCCGCTTTGGCGGTTTTTCAGATCAAGCTCGGCCACCTTAAAGCCGTCATTTGTCGCGCAAAATTCTTTTAGCCTAGCTGGCGCCTCTTTTAGCTTGGTAAATAAAAAGCAGTATCCATCGCCGCCATTTCGCCCCACTCTACCGCGCAGCTGATGAAGCGTGGCAAGCCCCAGCCGCTCAGCGCCCACGATCACTATCGTATTTAGCCTTGGTAGCGAGATCCCGACCTCAACAACGGTGGTTGAGAGCAAAATTTCACCCTCTTCTCTAAATCGCCTTAAAATTTCCTCTTTTTCTTTGTCTTTGCCGTGTGTGACGAAGACATTTTTGAAATTCTTTAGCCAAAAGCCCTGCGCCTCGCTTAGACTTTGGTAGTTTGAGCTCTCGCTGCTCTCAACTAGCGGATAGATGATGGCTACTTGAAAGCCGCCCGCAAGCTGCTTTTTGATGTGAGTTAGCAAAAAACCAAACTCGCTAGCGCCTAAAATTTGGCTCGTTATATTTTTCTTAAATGGCATCTGCTTTAAAAAGCTAAAATTTACGATCTCAGACTGAATGAGGCTTAGCGTCCTTGGTATGGGCGTAGCTGAAAACTGCACGAAATTTGCTCGCTCGTCCTCGTTTGAGGCAAGCTCCTCTATCTTTTTACGCTGATTTGAGCCAAAGCGGTGCTGCTCATCAACCATGATAAGCGGTGAGTTTGGCAGCTCGTGAAAGAGCAGCGCATGCGTGCCAACGATCAAATTTGCCCCGCTAAAGTCTATCTTTTTCTCCCCGCTTCGCACCAGCATCACGTTCATAAAAGCGGGCAGCAGCCTCTTTGCTTCGTTGTAAATTTGCTCGCTTAAGATGCTTGTTGGCGCCATCAAAATGGCACTTTGCGGATAGACGCTAAACGCTGCTGCTAGGATCACAAGCGTCTTGCCACTTCCTACATCGCCCATTATGACGCGCCTTTTTGCCTGCACAGCGCTAAGGTCGTCTCTGATGTCATTTATGGCGTTTATCTGGTCATTTGTCGGCGTAAATGGCAAGCTCTTAAGCCAAGAGCTTATGTCAAAAAGCTTGATTTTTGGGCTTTTAAAGTAGGTTTTTTTGGCACTTAGCTTTTTTATGTAGTTAAAAATTTCTACAAATTTTAAGATCTGCGCACCCTCATTGTCGTTTTTTAGGCGGTATAAAATTTGTACGCTTTGCTCATCTAGCCTTTGCAGATCAGCTAGAAATTTAGCCTCTTTTTCATTTAAGCCCTCGGCTAATAAATTTTGTAAATTTATATATTTTAAAACAAGTTTTTTGACTTCTTCATCTTTTAGCTCAGTCTTAAATTTAGGCACGATCTGGCCTACTTTTGTGGTGATTTTTGGATTTACGATCTGCCACGAGCCAAAGGCGTAGGAGCAAAGCCCATATATCGCCATCTCTTTGCCAACCTTAAAAGCACCGTAGTGCCAAGACTTTGCGTTAAAAATGACGATCTTTACGCTACTTTGCCACTGCTCGCAAAAGGCAAGTGCAGTTAGCATGCCAGGGCGTGAGGCGAGTGAGGTGATCTTTACATTTATGCAGACCTGCCCTTCTCTTGGGCTCTTAGCGATCGTCGTATCCTCAAAGCCCTTTGGTAGCACGAGAGCAAGGTCAAGCAGGCTAAGCACGCCTATTTTTAGAAGTTTTGCTCTATCGCTTGCTTCAAATTTCATTTTTTAGGACACAAAAACTTAGCTGATTGATCTCTGTGTGGGCTTTTATGAAGCTATTTAGCTCACTTAGCGAAAGGGCTGAAATTTTATCCAGATCCTTTAAAAATGCCCCAAGCTCGCCATGCTCATAAAACTCGCCTTGTGCTATGTCAAGGCGCTTAAATAGCGTCTCAAGTCTAAGTGGCAACGAGCCAAGTAAAAATTTCTTCGCCTGCTCAAGCTCGGCCTTGCTAACGCCTTTTTTACTAAATTTTAAAATTTCCTCTTTTATAACGGCGATCGCCTCATCTTTTTTCTCATTTTTTGTCTGCATGTAGCCGTAAAGCTGGCTGTAAGAGAGATTTAGCAAATTTCTAGCGTATGCGCTATATGCAAGCCCTCTTTTCACGCGTATCTCCTCCATGAGCCTCGAGCCAAAGCCGCCCTCGCCTAAAATAAATGTCGCCACAGCGGCCTTGTATTTTTCTTCAGGCTTTACATCAAATGGCGCGCCAAAGTAGATGTAGGCCTGTTCGCTTTGCCTGATGATCTCGCTGCTTTCGCACTTGTCACTTGGGCTAAAGTGCTCTAACCTTCGAGCTTTACCAGGTTTTAAAATTTCTAAAACACTAGCAAGCTCTTTTGTCTGCTTCTCATCGATGTCGCCACCTAGCACGCAAAGCAGATTTGAAAGGTCTAAATGCTCGTTTAAAAATTTACTTACATCCTCAAGCGTGATCGCTTTTATGCTCTTTTTAGTGCCGATACTTGGCAGAGCAAGCACGCTTTTTGGGTACAAAAGCTCAAAGAGCCCCTGCCTTGCCACGTAGTCAAAGTCGTTTTCATTTGCTGCGATCTCGCCAAGTGTGACGGTTTTGCACCTATTTAGGATCTCATCTGTCAAATTTGGGGCGAGCAGTAGCTCTTTTAGCTTGCCGCATGCAAAGGCAAAGTGCTCTTTTAGGCAGTTTAGATCGATGCAAAATGTCTCAAAGCCACAGCTTGCGTTTAGGCTGATCGCCCTTACTTCAAGCTCTTTAGCGAATTTAGCCGAGCCTAGCTTTATATCGCCCTCGTTTAGTAAATTTGCACTTAGCCTTGCAAGGCCTGCTAGCTTGCCATTTTGCGAGCTACCAGCTGTTTTGAAAACAAGTCTGAGGCTCACTACTGGCATCGCCTTTGAACTTTCAAAAACGACTGGAATTTTTACATTTTTTACATTGATATCTAAAATTTTCATCTAAAATTTCTCCAAAATATCGTAGTTTGTGTTGCGCTTAGCTGGGATTTCTCCGACATCTTTTATAAGCTCGATCATCTGGTCTTGATTCATCCTAAAGCTAGCACCTGCGGCTTTTACGACGTTTTCCTCCATCATTGTGCTACCAAGATCGTTTGCGCCAAAAAGAAGCGCAAGCTGACCAACGTAGCTGCCCTGCGTGACCCAGCTGCTTTGGATATTTTTAAAGTTATCCAAAAAGAGCCTTGAAACCGCAAGAAGCCTTAGATAGACGTTTGAGCTTTGCTTTTTGATCTCTGGGAATTCTTGCATGAGTCTTGTGTTTAACCCTTGAAAGCTCCAAAGTATAAACGCTCTAAATCCAGCCGTTTCATCTTGTAAATTTCTGATGTGCTCCCAGTGCTCCACGATCTCACGAGTGCTCTCAACCGTGCCAAACATCATCGTAGCAGTCGTTTTTATGCCAAGCTCGTGCGCCTCTTTGTGTATGCGAAGCCAGTCTGCGGTGTCACACTTTTTTGGGGCGATGATGTCACGAACGCGGTCGCTTAAAATCTCCGCTCCAGCCCCTGGCATCGAGTATAAGCCCTTTTCGTTTAGGCGCCTTAAGACCTCTTTGGTAGAAATTTTTGAAACTCTTGCGATGTAGTCGATCTCAACGGCTGAAAAACCATGTATCGTGATGCTTGGATAGTGCTTGCTGATGTAGCTGACAAGCTCCTCGTACCACTCGATATTTAGCTTAGGATGAACACCACCTTGAAATAAAATTTGCGTGCCGCCAATGGCGATTAGCTCCTCGATCTTCTTGCCGATCTCCTCAAAACTTAGCACGTAAGCGTCTTCCTCTTTTGCGTGACGGTAAAATGCGCAAAATTTACAATCCACCCAGCAGACGTTCGTATAGTTGATGTTGCGATCGACGATAAAGGTCGTAATGCCCTCTGGATGAAGCTCTTTTTTTCTAGCTAATGCCATCTTGCCAAGCTCGTGAAGCGGTGCATTTTCTATAAGATCGATGGCCTCATTTACACTAAGTCTTTTCAATTTTAACCTTTTATTTTGCTTATTTTTGGGCGAAAGTTTAGCCAAAAATGCTTTTAAATATGATAAATCAGGCGTTATGAAAAATTAATTTTTAAAGGCTAAAATGTGAGAAATTCTTTAAAGGAGCAAGTTATGAAAAAGATAGTATTTGCCGTTATTTGCGGACTATTTTTAGTTGGTTGTGCTAAAAATGAGCCAAAGCCAGCAAGCCACGAAGGTTGCGGTTGTTCTCATCACAAAGAGACAAAAAGTGATATGCAAAAACAAGGTTGCCACCATCAAGGTTGCATGATGCAAGGCTCAATGCACGGCGATATGCAAGGCTGCCCAGCTCACGCAAAATAGTAAAAGTGCCAAAAGGCACTTTTATTTTAATATCACCTTGTCGCCTTTGGTGCCAAGAACCGTCACTTTTTCTCCGTTAGCTAAATTTCCGTCATATTTCCAAAGAGTGCCTTTAAAATAGACCATATTTTCTCTGACCTCGCCAACTCCGGCTTCGTCTAAAAATTCCTCGTTAAAGCTCTCTTTTCTAGACATAAATTTGCTCTTTAGCGGTGCTTTTAAAAGTGCAAGAAGCATGATCGCAATCGCTGCCGTAATTAAAATTTGATAGCTCCAAGCAAAACTAAAACCAAAATTTATAGCTCCAACTACTATAAAAGCTATGCCAAAAAATAGCAAATAAAATGAAAAAAAGATAAACTCGGTGATGCACAAAACCACACCGATTGCTATCATTATAAAAGGGTTGATCACGCCTTATCCTTAGCTAGAAAATTTTTCAAAACGCTAAGTGAACCAATAAGCTCAGTCGCCTCATAAGGGACTAAAATTTTATCTTTTGAGCTATTTTTAGCTAGCTCGCTAAATGCCCCGACTCTATCGCGCGCGAGCAAAAATTCTGCCGCATTCGCGTTTTTGCTCATGCTATCATTTATCATATCCATAGCCTCTTTTTGAGCCGTTGCGATAGCGATTTGTTCGTATTTTTTCGCATCAGCCATACGCTCGATCGCCTCTGCTTGAAGTACTTTTTCTTGTTTTAACGCTTCGGCGTTGCGTATTAGCGCCTCTTTTTCAGCCAAGGCTTTTAGCTCGATCGCACGTTTTTCACGCTCGGCTTTCATCTGCATATTCATCGCCTCTTCGATGCCAAGTGGGACAGAAATTTCAGAAATTTCTACACGCATGATCTTTACGCCCCAGTTGCCAGCAGCGTCGCCAAGAGCCACTTGAAGTGCGGCATTTAGGCGGTCACGTGAGCTTAGTGTATCATCAAGATTCATCGCGCCGATCTCGCCACGAAGCGTTGTCATGGCTAAATTTGCTATGGCGCGCTTATAGTTATCTACATTATAAACCGCCATTTTTGCATCAAATACCTTTAAAAAAACGATACCATCGACGCTTATATTAACGTTATCTTTTGTGATGACTTGCTGTTTTGTAATATCTACTAGCTGCTCTTTTACGGTGATTATCGCTCTTATTTGATCGACAAATGGGATAATTATGTGAAATCCACCGTCAAGCACTTTGTGGAATTTACCAAGTCGCTCGATGAGTAGATTATCAGCTTGTGAGACGATCTTGATGCCAGCCTTTAAAAACAAGAACGCAAAGATAACCAGAACTACGACTAAAACGCCAAATGCTTCGATTTGCATTTTTACTCCTTTAATTTATAATTTGTTATTTTCTTAAGTATTATAATACATTTTAAATTTTATTTTCAAAAAGGATTAGCATGAAAAATTTTATATTTGCACTAAGTGCGGCTCTACTTTTGGCAGGTTGTGCATCATCTAGCCAAAACACAAACGTCCCACAAGGCAAATGTGAAGTAAAAAGTAGCTGCGAAGCTCCAATTAACAGCATCGAGGGCACTTATAAAGCATTTTTGCCTTGCGCTAGCTGCATGGGTATAGACTCAACCCTTATACTAAAAAAGGACGGCACATTTGAAAGTGTGATGAACTACAAGTCAAAAGACAACTACAAAGCTGTTAGTAAAGGCAAATACTCAATCGAAAATGGTGTGATAACAACGATTGATGAGTATAAAGAAAAGAGCTTTTATAAAATAGAAGGCGAGAACCTAAAAATGCTAGATATGGATCAAAAAGAGGTCACTGGCGAGCTAAAAGATAAATACATCTTTAAACGCGTAAAATAAATTTTAAAGGCAAAATGATATAATTTTGCAATTTTTAAGGAGTTGCAAATGAAATATCTTTTTGCCATACTTATCTCATTTTTCATCCTTGGCTGCGCAAAAAATGAAAATTTAGAGCCAAATCAAAGCACACAAAATACAGTAAAAGAAGACAAACTGCTAGTTCAGGCAAATACACCCAAAAAGCCAGAAAAGCTAATACTTCCAAACTCAATTTATAGTAGTTTTCACACTATTTTGCCTTGCCCAAATTGCGAAGGCATAAAAACTATCATTACGTTAAATAAAGACAAAACCTATACAAAAACAATGCTTACTATGGATAAAGAAGTAAGCTTGGTTGAAAAAAATGGTACATTTGATGTTGATGATAGTGCTATCATTTTAAAAGATGAGAATGGCAATCTTAGCTACTTTGCGCCAAATAAAAACTCACTTCTTCAACTTGATGACAAGAAAAATAAGCGAGTTGGCGTGCTAGCTCAAATTTATAATTTCGAGCCGGTAAACAAAGCTTACAAAGATAGTTTTTTTGCCAAATTTTATAAATTTAAAAACAAAGATAACTTTTTAGACATTGTAATCGTACCAAGCAAAAATGGTGCGAAAATAAGTTTTTATTCATCGTTAAAAAATGGCTCGCCACTTTGCGAGTTTAGCTCTGAGCTACTTTACGACAAAGGAATTTTTTACCTTTTAGATGAAAAAGGAATTGCTCTAAGCATACACAGGATAAATAATGCAATTTTTCTAGTAGCAAACGATAAAATTTGTAAAAATGCTCACATAAGCGGACGATATAAAAAAGATAAAGATCAAAAAAATCTCTTTGGTAAAGGCTTTTTTGCAGAGCTGACAAACGAATCAGCAAATAGAGATGTGATAAAAATTTACGGCTCAAAAAACATAAAACGTGATAACACAAAAAAAGAAAACAGCTACATCGTAATAAATAAAAATGAAAGAATTTTTGAATACACCTTGCTAAATGGCATTATCACAAGCATTGAAATTTATTCAAATGAGTTTAAAACTCCAGAAAATATCAGCCTTAAATCAAATTTCAAAGATATAAAAAATTCTCTTGTTATCTCTAAATTTAGTAGTGACAAAAACAATATCTATCTAAAAATAGATAGCCACGATATGTTAATCACACTAAAAAATCCACTTGCCAAAGAGATAACAAGCCTAAACGATATACCAGATGAAACAAAGATAGAGCAAATAACGCTAATGTGGAATCAATAAGTTGAAAGAATATCTTAAACTTTTAAAAGAAGAGAAAAATTTTCGCCTCTTAAGCATCATTCAGCTTATATGCTATTTTGGCGTATGGTTTTCGCACACAGGTATTTTTACCCTTCTTATCAAGCTTGACGCTCCTGTTTGGGCGATTACGCTAAGTGCAGCGATGGCATTTATCCCAGGTGTTGTCATAGCTCCATTTAGTGGAATTTTAGTTGATAAATTTAGCCCAAAACCGATGCTTGTCATCATGATGGCAGTTGAGACGATAAGCGTTTTCATGCTTCTTTTTATAGACTCACTTGATTTTTTATGGCTACTTTTACTTATCATTTTTGTTAGAAATGGCACCGGTGGAATGTATTTTCAAGTAGAGATGAGCGTACTGCCAAAAATTTTAAGCAAAGAAAATCTCAAACTCGCAAATGAGATCCACTCTATCATCTGGGCAGTCTCATACACCGCTGGTATGGGGCTAGCTGGAGTTTATATACACTTTTTTGGTATTAAAAGCGCATTTTTGCTTGATGGCATACTATACATTTTTAGCTTTGGATTTTTATATTTTTTAAATTTACAAGGTCTAAAGCCAGAATTTATAGAAAAACCACTAAAAATGCTAAAAAATGGCCTTGTGTATTTAAAAGAAAACAGGCTTATCGTGCATCTTATATTTTTGCATGCCTTTGTTGGCATTACCGCTTATGACGCGCTTATAGCACTTTTGGCTGATTACAAATATGCAAATTTGCTCTCGACATCGCTAATTATAGGATTATTAAATACCTCAAGATCCATTTCACTTATGTTTGCTCCAGCCATACTTAGTAAATTTATAAATAAAAATACGCTTATTTTCGTATATATCGGTCAAGGCCTTGGTATCATTATTTGGGCTTTATCGCTTTGGAATTTTTATCTATCGCTTATTGGCATTATCTTCGCTGGATTTTGCACATCAAGTCTTTGGAGCTACACCTATACGATGCTTCAGCAAAACTGCAAAAAAGAATTTTATGGCCGAGTGATTGCATATAACGATATGGTTTTTCTTGGCTTTAGCGCTCTCATTTCATTTATCATTGGTCTGCTTTATGATATTGGGCTTAGCGTTGAGATGATTGCGAGTTTTATGGGAAGCCTCTTTTTTATAGGGGCTTTTTACTATCACATCGTATTAAAAAGCTACAAAATAAGGTGATTGTTTTTAAATTAAGTCGCCTAAGTTAAAAGGCGACTTGGCAAATTTTTATTTTTTTAGATAGTAGGTAGTTCCATTTGAAAAGCGTTTTTCATAAGCTGGAGTGTAAGGCACAAGATCAGCGTGCCCAGCGTAAAGCCTACCATCTGGCTTAAGCAATTTATGAAGCCTCTCAACACATTTTAATCTAAAATCATCATCAAAATAAATCATCATATTTCTTGAAAGCACTATATCAAATTTTCCTAGATTAAAAATAGCATCATCAAAAACATTTAAAATTTTAAACTCACACCTTGGTAAGTTTTCTTTTTTTATCTTAAATTTATCATCAACTTTTGTAAAAAATCTCTCTTTTTGAAAATCGCTTAATCTGTGCAAGCTCCTCTCACTAAAAATACCATTTTGACAGCTTGCTATGGCTTCTGAGTTTATGTCTATACCTACGATCGAAATTTCATGCTGTTTAAATCCCATCTCATAAGCAAGCATTGCAAGCGAATATGACTCATCTCCAGTAGAGCAAGGAGCACACAAAATTCTAGCTCCTCCAAGCTCCTTTGCGTAATAGATCACATCTTTAAGTTGAGGTAATTCTCTATAAAAATAAGTCTCATTTACAGTTACTAGATTTAAAATGTCTTGTCGTAAGCTTGAGTTATATCTTATCATCGAAACAAGATCTTTAAAGCTTTTTATCTGGCGATCTCTAATAAAAATGGTAATTCGCTGCAATGTAATATCTCTTTTTGGCTCCAGATCAACTCCGCAAAGAGTTTTGATAACATTCATAAATTCATTAAAACTATCCATATCTTGTGAAGTATTTGTTTGCATTGTTTTTGTATCTTTTGCGTCATTAGTTAATAGCATTTAAAAAATCCTCCAGCTCTTTTTTTATCATAGTTAGATTTAATGATTTTAAGCTTTGATTTAGCTCTTTTGCACGTTTTGGCATACCATAAACTATCGCACTCTCTTCATTTTCAGCTATACATTTTGCTCCAGCCTTATAAAGCTTGTCAAGCCCAGATGCACCATCGTCTCCGATGCCAGTTAGCAAGATAGCTAAGACATTTGCACTTTTGCAAATTCCAACTCCAGATTTAAACAACACATCAACATTTGGCGTATATATAGTCTTTTCTTCTGTATTTGGCTTTGCACTAATTGGTAAATTTGGTGATACCACTACATTTTGTTCGCAGACATATACGGTATTTTCTTTTAAAATTTTCCTCTCATTTAAAATTTCAACATCCAAGCCACACTCTTTTCCAATTTGCATAGCAAAAGAGTTTATAAACATTTTATTCATGTGCTGGGCTATCACGATGATAGCTCCATTTAGTTTTACGTTTTTTAGTAACTTTTTTAAATGCCCAGGCCCGCCAGTAGATGCCCCTATTAATATTAATTTTTGTGCCACAAATAGCCTTTAAAATTTTAATTTAATATTTAGCTTACGCCACTTTTTTGTATATCGTCAATATCCTTGCCACTCTTTATATGCCTTGCTAATTTTTAAGCAAATTTATAGATCATTTCTTTGTGATCTTATATAAAAAGCTAAAAATTTCAGCAACAGCTTTATATAAATTTGGTGGAATTTCTTGATCAACTTCAACCTTGCTTAAAATTTCAATAAGATCAGGATCCTCTTTGATCGGTATATCATGCTCTTTTGCAAGATCAATTATTCTATTTGCTATCTCGCCAGCGCCACTAGCCAGCACTCTTGGAGCATTATCTTTAGATCTGTTGTAGCCAAGAGCTACTGCTTTTTTCTTATTTACTTGCATTAAATTTTCTTATCAAAGCCCACATCAAGGCCACCAAATTTTTTAAATCTATCATTTAACTTTACTTTTGACAAAGTTTTGATATTAAAGTTTGAAACTATGAGTCCAAGCTTTGATATTGCTTGTTTTAATTCACTAGAGTTTGAAAGAATTAGCTCCTTAAACTCATTTGTTTGCGTAGCTACCGAGAGATCAATGTATCTTTTATCAATAAGTCCAACCATCACATTTATCTGTCCAAATTTCTTAAAATTCAGATCGATCTGAGCGTAAAATTTATCCTTTTTGCCTTGCTTAAATGCGATATTTCCACCCTCAACGCCGTCCCAAATATAAGGCATATAGGTTTGAATCCCGCCTTGAAGGCTTGATATCATTTGATGCATCTCAATCTGTGAAATCATCTTATTTGCAGCATTTACGCTTTGTGAGTTTTGACTCTTTTCACTGATATTTAAAAGCGTACTTTTTATATCTTGGCTTAGCACCTTTGAAATTTCACCACTATTTTTAGTCGTAATGTTATTTATATCATTTGTAGCGAGATTTAACTGCTTTAAAAGCGCCTTGCTCTCACTTAGCTCATTTTTAGCCAAACTTGCCTTAGCATCAGCAAGACTTAGGCTATGAGCAAGACGTCTCGCCGCACTTTGAAGCTTATCTTGCAAGCTGCCATCCTTTGAAACATCGCTCATCTCATTAAACGCTTTTACAAGCCCTACTTCATCGCCTATATTATTTAGCGTTTTTAGATCGTTTTTTATGCTATCAAGGATAGTTTTTAGCTCTTTGTGATTTTGGCTAAAACCAAAATTTTGATTTAGCTTTTCATTTGCTAGGCTTGCGACTTTCTCGCTTAAATTTGAGATGAAATTTTGCATTTTGCCTATTTGATTTTTTACTAGCTCGCCATTTTGATCTTTTGAAAAATTTTTATCTAAAAATTTAACCACACTATCAAGCTTATCAACATCTTTTAAAAGGGTTTTTATGTTTGAGTTATCAAGAATGTTTTTTGCGTCATTGCTCGCTTTTTCAAGTATAGAAGCAAGCTTTGAAAAAGAGTTTTGATTATCTAATTTTTCATCATTTAGGGTTAAAATTTGATTTAGTAAATTCCCACTTGAGAGATTTTTTATATCGCTTAGTAGCTTCTGAACCGAGTTTGGAAGCTTCTCTGGGCTAAGTGCATCTTTTAAATTTGCTTCAAGCATGACACCTGAATTTTTGATCTGATCATTGAGCGAGCCAGCTTTTAGATCGGCTATTGGCTTTAGAAATTCTTTGAGCTTTAAAGCCAAGCTCTTTATCTCAGGGCTTTCATTTTGGGTTGCTTCTGCTTCTAAGCTTTTTGTAAGGTCTGATAGCTCACTGGCTAAATTTGGAGCGATTTTCGTATCTTTTGCCTGAGATAAAATTTGTTCAGCCTTGCTAAGACTTGAAGCACTTTTTAGATCATCAAGTACTCTTGCAACGAGTTTTCCAACATTATCAAGTGTCTCTGAAATGCTCTGCTCACTAGGCGTTTGTACGCTTGGCTGATTTTTAAAAAGCGAGCCTTCATTTTTACGAACTGGCACATTTTGAGTAGTATTTTGTCCGGTCTGAACCGAAGTGTTTGATATATTCAAAGAATTTCCTACGTCCATTTTTTACTTTTTATTTTTTCTATCGGCAAAATTTCCATTTTGCTCAATAGTAGCTATACCAGCCGTTCTTGCAACGAGCCTGTCGTTGTACTCTTTTCTCATGTGCTGTGGTATTGTCTTTTGCGTTAGCGCAAATAAAATAAGTCCAGCAAAAAGCACCAAATAAACATAGATAAAGCCAAATGCTCCAAAAATTTTCATCGCATAGCTCATAAGAAGCGGCGAAAAAAGCGAAGCCAAAGAGTAGCTAAATAGCAAGGCACGTGCGACTTGCACGCTTTTAGTTTTATCTGTGATCTCATCATTTGCCCTAGCTAAAGAAAGCCCATAGGTGCAAAAAATTCCAGCTCCAAAAAAGAATGAAAGTAGATATTCAACCGTTAAATTTTTGCCATTTAGCAAAAACAAAACCGCACTTATTAAAGCCACGCTGCTACAAAGCAAAATAGCTGGCCTTCTACCATATCTATCAGAGAAACTACCGATAAAAACTTGAGCTAAAAAGCCTCCGATCATCGCAACCGTCATAAAAAATGACGCCTCTTTTGTGCCGTATCCTTGAAGCAAAACAAAAAGGCTTGCCATCGAAAAAAAGCCATTTATCGCTAAGCCTGCAATGAGCGCGCCAACAAGAGCAAGCGGGACGATACCAAAAATTTTTGGGATGTTTATAGGCTGACGCTCTGGGATTTGAGGCTGATTTATACGAATCAAATTTAATGGAATGCTTGAGAGCATGATAAAAGCTGCACTTATGATGAAAATTTCAAAGGTTTTAAGATCAAGCGCTAAGATCAAAATGCCAAGTCCAAAACTTGTGTAAAAAACGCCTTCATAAAAGGCTATCACACGAGATCTTATTTTGTTTGGAATTTTTGCATTTAGCCAGCTTTCTATAACCATCAAAAGCGCGTAGTAGCAATATCCCAAAAATGCACGCAAGATCGCCCAGAATACTAAATTTTGATTTACCGCATGAAGCATAGCTGAGACTGCAAAAATGGCTGAAAAGATGGCAAATGCTCTGATGTGGCCAGTAGTTGAGATGACTCTGTGAGCTGTAATGGTGCTAATTAACGCACCCACAAAAAAGCCTGTATTGATTAATCCAATCTCTAGCTCGCCCACTCCATTTTGCTTAAGAAGTGCGCTGCAAGATGCGATGACTAGGCCATTTCCGATAAAAAGCAAACTCATGCCCAAAAATAGCGGTCCCATCGAGCGGATGATCCTAAAGCTACTTGCCATCAGTGTCCTTTGCAGTATTAAATTTATTCTCCATAAGCCCAAAGACAAAAGCACCAATAGGCATCGGAGCAAGCCCAACTAAAAAGCCAGACACATTTAGTAAATTTTCATTTTTTAAAAAAATAAATCCAAAAAAAAGTATCGCATAAGCCACCAAGCGGTAAGGCATAAAGGCTGCTACAAAACTTTTATCTTTAAATGAAAATTTCTGCTTTTTTAGCCTTGCTTTTTCTTCTTTTAGGCTAAATTCGTTTGTCTCATTTTGCACCAAATTTTCATCATCTTCATCGTTCTCTTCTTCTATCTTGGCTAAAATTTCCTCTCTAGCATTTTCTAGCCTTGAATTTATGCGGTTTTTATAGGCAAAAAAACTAGCCGTTAGGATGATAAGCGAGGCAAAAAATGAAATTTGCGAGCTTATAAAAAATTGATTTGATATAAATTTGCCAACCACGCTAAGAGCTAGCCAAAGCGCAAAATAGCAAATCAAAAGCCTACTAATCGTCCTCATCATCGTCTTTTGTGTAGCCTTTGTATCTGCTTTCATCTTTTAGCTCATCTAGGCTTTTTATCTGTGCTTTGTAAGCTTTATAGACATTTAAAATAGCAGCTGCAATGCCAATAGCAAAGCCTATCCAAAGAGCTGGCGTGAAATTTGTAGCCTTTTTTACAAAATACCCTAGTCCAGTGCCAAGCAAGATCGCAACTACGATTGAAACGCCAAGGCTTAGCTGCTCAGCCCCCGCTACGATATCTTTTATCTTAAATTTTGCCATTAGGCTTTTATCTCCAAAAACGCCTCTTTAGCTGCGCTTACCGCTAGATCGATATCCGCTTCACTCATCGCATCGCAAACAAATCCAGTCTCAAACTGACTTGGAGCTAGATAGATTCCGCGCTTAAGCATCGCTTGGTGAAATTTAGCAAATAGCTTTGTATCACTCTTTAGTGCATCGTCGTAGTTTTTTACGGCGTGATCTGTAAAAAAGTAGCCAAACATAGAGCCACGAACATCAGTTTGGATAGTAATACCAGCACTCTTTGCAGCCTCTTTAAAGCCGTCCATTAGTTTTATAGCAAGCTTTTCGAGTCTGGTGTATAAATTTACGTCGTTATTTATCTTAGAAATCGCTGCTATACCAGCACTCATCGCTACTGGGTTGCCACTTAGCGTGCCTGCTTGATAGACAGCACCTTCTGGGCTTAAGCAGTCCATTATCTTGGCCTTGCCACCAAATGCAGCGACGTTCATGCCTCCGCCTATAACCTTGCCAAATGTAATGAGATCAGCGTCCACCTCATGAAATGGATATGAGCCAAGGCGAGAAGCTCTAAAACCACTCATAACCTCATCAAGAATGAGCACAGCGCCAAATTTATCACAAAGCTCTCTAAGCTCACGTAAAAATTTCTTATCAGCTGGCACAAGCCCCATATTTCCAGCAATAGGCTCGATTATAACGACGCCTATTTTGTCTTTATTGTTTTCAAAAATAGCTCTTACGCTTTCTATATCGTTATAAACTGCTAAATAGGTGTTTTTCACAACATCTTGTGGTACGCCGCTGCTTGATGCGTTGCCGTATGTCGTAGCGCCACTTCCTGCTTTGATAAGAAGTGCGTCGCTGTGTCCGTGGTAGCAGCCCTCAAATTTTATTAGTCCATCTTTTTTAGCATATCCTCTAGCCACCCTGATCGCGCTCATGGTAGCCTCCGTACCAGAGCTAACGAAGCGAATTTTATCTATTTGCTTAAATTCATCGCAGATAAGCTTTGCTAGAGCTGTCTCTTTTGGTGACGGAGCACCGTATGAGACGCCTTGTTTTACAGCAGAGATGATCGCCTCTTCGATATCTTTGTCGCAGTGACCAAAGATGAGCGGTCCCCAGCTTTGGATAAAGTCAAGATATTTTTTACCCTCGACGTCGTATAGATAAGCTCCCTTTGCGTGATCGATCATCACAGGCTCACCGCCAACGCTTCCAAATGCACGTACTGGCGAATTTACGCCACCTGGGATATATTTTTTGGCTTCGCTAAATGCCTCTTTATTTGTCATTTTTTATCCTTTTGATTTTGTGTTTTTAGATTTATTTTTTGATTATCTTTTGGGTTTGCAGCTGGTTTTGCTGGCGACTTTGGGGCTTGCGTAGTAGCGGTTTTTGCTGACTCAGCTGGTTTTACAGGGGCAGTTTTAGCTGGTTCTGCTGGTTTTGTAGCAGGAGCGGCTTTAGTAGATTGCTCTGGCTGTTTTTGCGTCGTATCAGTGGAAACTGACTTGCCCAAATTTTGCGCTTTTGCTGCTTTTGAAGGAGTATTTATCTTATTCGTAATGTATTCATAAAGAATCGTAGTCTCCTCGTCTGTCAAAAAGTAGCTTGGCATGACGCCTTTTGGCTTAGTTAGAGCTGCTTTAAAGCTTTCAAAATCTATATCGTTTATCTTTGGTGCTCTAAGCTCATCATCAACCGTTTTGTTTGCTTTTTTGTCAAAGTGTTTGTATTTAGATATGAGACTACCCTCGCCCTTTGCGCCGTGACATTTATCGCATCCTATGCCGCGTGGATTTAGATATAGCATCTTGGCGTACTCAGTCTTTGTGATAAAATCAGCTCCAAAAATCGCCACACAAAAAAGCAAAATCAAAAAAACAGACCGCATAAACCTCTCTTTTAAAAATTTAATTTAATTTTAGGTATGATACCACCCTTGTGATTAAAAAAGCTTTTAAATAAGGATCCAATATGAAAATTTTAGACGGCAAAGCCGTATCTTTAAAGGTCAAAGAAAGCGTAAAAGTAAGAGCTGAAGAACTAAAAAAATTTGGCGTCGAGCCAACCTTGGCCGTCGTCTTGGTCGGCGAAGATAAGGCATCTCAAACATACGTTAGAGCCAAAGAGAAAGCCTGCAACGAATACGGCATAAAAAGCGTGGCTCACCGTCTAAGCGAAAATACAACCCAAGCGGAGCTTCTAGCACTTATAAATGTGCTAAATTTAGACGATAGCATCCACGGCATCTTGGTTCAGCTACCACTTCCAAAACATATAGATACAAATACCGTTTTAGCAACAATTGATCCAGCAAAAGATGTAGATGGCTTTCACGCTGTAAATGTCGGCAAACTTGTTAGCGGCCTTGATGGTTTTGTGCCTTGCACACCGCTTGGCGTGATGGAAATTTTAAAAGAGTATGGCATAGAAGTAACTGGGCTAAATGCAGTAGTGATCGGTAGAAGCAACATTGTTGGCAAGCCTATGGCAAATTTGCTTTTAAACGCCTCAGCAACCGTTACCGTGACTCACAGCAAGACTAAAAATTTAAAAGAAATTTGTAAAAATGCCGACCTCATCGTCGCAGCCATTGGTAAACCATTTTTCTTAAAGGCTGATATGGTAAAAGATGGCGCAGTAGTCGTTGATGTAGGCATAAATAGACTTGATGATGGCAGGCTTGTAGGTGATGTGGATTTTGACGAGGTCGCACCAAAATGCTCATACATAACACCAGTTCCAGGAGGTGTGGGTCCGATGACGATTGCGATGCTTTTAAACAACACAATCCTTGCAGCCCAAGCTAAGATAGCTAGCCACAAAAGAGCGTAATAATGAAAAAATTTTTTACTAAATTTTATGACTTTTGCTCGAGCTGGACAGGCACGGTCATCATCGTACTTTTTGTTATATTTTTCATAGCTCAAGCCTTTGTTATCCCGTCTGGTTCGATGAAAAATACGCTTTTGGTTGGTGATTTTTTATTTGCAAAAAAATTTGTTTATGGCATACCAACACCAAGAATTCCATGGCTTGAGGTAAAAATTTTACCCGAGCTAAATGACAATGGGCATCTTATCACAGGCGATGGTCCGGCAAGAGGCGATATAGTCGTCTTTCGTTATCCAAAAGATGAAAAGACCCACTTTGTAAAACGCTGCTTTGCCACAAGCGAAGATGAGATAGTGTTTACCGAAAAAGCCTTGTATTTGCGTCCAAAAGAGGGAGATAGCTTCATAAAGGCAAACTGCCGTGAAAATTTAAACGGGAAAGAGAGTAAATTTGGCTACTCATGTAGCGATATAACCGAGCTTGATGGCAAACTTTTCATAAAAGAGCCATATAGGTTTAGTGGCATCCACTATGACGAAAATGTAAATTTATTTGAGCAGATGATTTTCATGCTAAATACAAACAAAGATAGTGTTTTTATGAAGCCAGTGTCCATTAGCTCACTTCCTCAAAATCCAAATTTTAACTTTAATGCATTTTACGTCAAAGTGCCAAAAGATGAATACTTCATGATAGGCGACAACCGCGATCACTCAAACGATAGCCGTTTTTGGGGAAGCGTGGCTTACAAGGACATAGTCGGACAGCCTTGGTTTATATATTTTAGCTGGGATAGCAACTACAATGTGCGCTGGGAGCGTATCGGACGCTTTGTGGATACGATAGAAAATGACGAATTTTTCACTAACAAAGCTCTAAAAGAAGGCGAAGTAGATGGGCTTCACTAATTTTGACCCTATCAAGGTCGCCACTATCGTCATCTCTTTAATAATCGCCATCGTCGGTCACGAGATCGCTCACGGATATGTCGCTTATAAATTTGGCGATAACACCGCAAAAAATCTTGGCAGACTTAGCATAAATCCCATAAAACATATCGATCTTGTTGGCACTATCATCGTGCCACTGGTGCTTTATCTAAGCACTGGCATGATGTTTGGCTGGGCAAAACCAGTGCCTGTAAATACCTACACAGTCGTACGAAATGGCGGCTACAAGGCAGCTATCTACGTAAGTCTAGCTGGCATCTGCTACAACGTCATCTTAGGCATCTTGTCGCTATTTGTGCTAAAGGCTCTGCTAAATATAGAAACCTTTGAAATTTTACTTCAGTTTTTATTTACGCTTGCGCTTTTAAATTTGATGTTAGCCATCTTCAACCTCTATCCGATCCCGCCACTTGATGGCTTTCACGCGCTCGAGTATGTGCTTAGAAATTTTGGCTTTCACGCACTGGCTGAAAAGCTAGAGGGCATCTCAAGATATGGCTTTGTCATCCTTATCATCATCCTCGTCTCGCCTTTAAAAGATACTATCTTTTATCCGACAAGATACGTTTTAGATATCGCAAGTACCTTTATAAATGGCTAAATTTAGAGCAAATTTGCTCTAAATTTTTGGCTTTGTGATCTTATAAGAGTACTCTCTTTTAAATTCCTCTTTTGGCGCAAGGCTAAATTTAAGCTCCACCTTGCCATCTTTGCTGATATCTTTTTTGTCAAAGCCCTTTACCTCGACCTTTACCGCCTCATCAGCAGATACTGGCACGCGCTCCACCAAAGTGACATCAACGCTCTTACTTGAGTTATTTTTGACACTTATCTCATAGCCCTCTTCGCTTATGCGCTCCTTGCCAAGAAGCGAACTCTTTTTAAATTTATTTAAGCGCTCTTTTTTAAGTTCGATTAGTTCGTTTTGCCCTAAAAATAACTGCACTGGCTCATCTTTTGCTTTCATCTCAAACTCGCTAGGACTACCAACACTCACACCATTAACATAAAACTGCGTTTTAGCTGGAGTTAGATCGTCATTTATCTTAAAACTAGCCACATTATATGCCTTTAGCGAGCCGTAAAAATCAGCAAAAACACTAAAATTTGCATCCATCTTTTGTGTGTCATAAGTTATATATTTGCTCTCACCTTTTGCTAAATTTAGCCCATCTATCTTCCAAATTTTGGCAAATTCATTCTCATCTCTTTGCACACGCATATCAGCGACCTCAGCGGTGACTTTTGCAGCCCTTAGCATATTTCTTGAAGCGCCGTAACCATCAGCCTCCGCCTCACTCTCCTCGTACCAAGGGTAAAACTTGCTTGGAGCAAGCGCTTTTTGATATCTGGTTGGATAGATAACGAGTTTTAAATTTTTAATATCGCTGGCAAATGGGTTGGTGAGCAAAATTTCTTGTTTTATCAAGATATTTTTGTTTTTTGTGTCTGCGTAAATTTCATTTAGCGTCTTTGGGGCCTCATCATCCATATATGAAAGTGTCGCCTCTTTTAGGTCGCAAGCAAATTTTATATCAAGCTGCAAAAATCCAGCCATCTCGCTCTTTGGCTCATTTTCATTAAGCGCTTCAAGCTCGCCTTTGACAGCTGAAATTTTCTCGATATTTTCTAGGCTAAATTTATAAAACTCATCAGCTCTTTTTGTCACATCATTACTTTTGTTTTCTCCTATCAAAGCTTGCTCTATAAACCTACCTCTTGCTTTTAGTGCCTCAAGCTTGCTACTTAAATTTACAACTTCTTGCTTCCATTTTATGTAACTTGGACTATTTTCTTCACTGATCTTTTTTAGATTAGCATTCACGTCACAATCGCCATTTATAGTGATACTATCACTCTGTACACCCTCTGGCACAAAGGCGCTAAAAGAGCTATTTGCGTCGCTAAATTTTTGAGTGATGATGGTTTGATCAATGTAGATCTCTATCAAATTTTCATTTGCAAAGGCTAACGCTGAAGCCATTAAAAAGAGCGTCTTTTTCATATTTTTCCCTTTTAAGAATTTCTAAAATTATAGCCTTTTCTCACATGCAAGCAAAATTTTATTTTAATGCAACTTTGACTATAATCTGCAAAAAATTTATTGGATTTTTCATGAAAATAGATAAAATTTTTATCGCTTGCGATCACGCTGGTGTAGAGCTTAAGGCAGAGTTAAAAGAAGCCATAAAAAAGCTTGATTATGAAGTCATTGACCTTGGTACGAATGACAAAAATAGCGTTGATTACCCTGACTATGCGCATTTGCTAGCAAGCAAGCTTGAGCCTAACTGCTACGGCGTGCTCATTTGTGGCACAGGTATTGGCATCTCAATCGCTGCAAATAGGCATGAAAACGTAAGGTGTGCCCTTTGTCACGATGAATTTACTGCAAGACTTGCAAGAGAGCACAACGATGCAAACGTCATTGCTTTTGGCGCAAGGGTTATCGGAGCTGGCGTGGCTACAGCAGCACTTGAAACATTTTTAAAGACAGAGTTTGCAGGCGGCAGACATGAAAGAAGAATCAAAAAAATAGAGCTTAAGGAAGCCAAATGATAGGCGAGTGGATCGTTTTTACCGCTCTTGTTTGTGCTGCGATCTACCTAACTGTTATGGTTTTTTACTTCAAAACGCTTCTAAAAAAAGAGCGTGCGACAAAAGATTTTATGAAAAATAACCTCCAAGATACCGAGGTCGTCATAAGAAAATTTCAGATCCAACTTCAGCGAAGCCTAGGCAACATCGACATCTTAACAGACGAGCTAAACAAAACTAAAAACGACGTGACCTCGCTTCGCACAAGAAATTCCCAGTACCGCTTAGAAAACGACAAGCTAAGACAACGTATACGTGAGCTTGAAGGCAAAATCGAAGCGCTACTTTAACATCAAATTTAAGGAAATTTATGAAAATTTTAGATCAAAAAGGAAGAGAATTTTTACTAAACTCTATTCGCTGCATAAACGACTTTCCAAAGCCTGGCATAGTATTTCGCGACATCACGACACTACTAAATAACAAAGAAGCATTTAACTTTTTGATAGATCATTTAGTGGCTAGATATGAGGACGCAAATATCGACTACATCGCTGGCATCGAGTCTCGCGGCTTCATCTTTGGCGCAGCGCTTGCAGCAAGACTAAGGCTGCCTTTTGTGCCTATTCGCAAGCCAAAAAAACTGCCTTTTATCACACTTTCTCAAAAATATAGCCTAGAATACGGCGTCGATGAAGTGCAAATTCACATCGATGCTTTTGGAGAAAAAGCGGGCGCTAGAGTGCTTTTGATGGACGATCTCATAGCCACTGGAGGCACTGCAAAGGCTTCAGTTGAGCTTATCAATCAAACTAACGCAACCTGCGTTGAAGCTTGCTTTCTCATAGATCTAGTCGATCTAAAAGGTAGCGAGAAGCTAAAGTCGCTTACTAAAATTTACAGCGTTTTAGAGGTTTAGAATGGAAGAATTTTTTATAGAACTGCTTAAAGAGTACGGCTACATCATACTTTTTGTCTGGTGTATCATGGAGGGCGAGATGGCCTTAATAATGGCTGGAATTCTCGCTCACACCACGCATATGCACATCGCGCTTGCTATATTTGTGGCTGGACTTGGAGGCTTTGTGGGAGATCAAATTTACTTCTACCTTGGCCGTTATAACAAAAAATACATCGCAAAAAGGCTCCACGCGCAGCGGAGAAAATTTGCAGTGGCGCACATAATGCTGAAAAAATACGGCTGGCCGATCATCTTTTTGCAACGCTATATGTATGGCTTTCGTGTCATCATACCGCTTTGCATAGGACTTACTGGCTATGATGCTAAAAAATACGCCTTTATAAATTTAATCAGCGCTTGGTGCTGGGCGGCGATCACCACCATACCTGCTTGGATACTTGGCGAACATATATTAGTGCTGCTTCAAAAGGCAAAAGAGCACTGGTATGTCGCTATCCCAGTGGTTGCCATATTTATGGGGCTTTTGATCTACACATTTAAGCGCATCGAAAATAAAATTTTAAACGAAAGGAGAGATAGAAGACATGCAGTTTCAAATAGTTGATAAAAAATTAAAAGATATAAAAGCTGATATTGAACTAATTTTCGTAGTAGATAAGGACTTAAAACATAAATTTATAGGCGATAAAGAGGCTATTAAATTTAATAATTATAAAGGTGAGAGCGTCCTTGTCCTAAGCGAGGCAAAAAGGGCTTACGTGCCACTTTCCAAGCTTGATCTTGACGAGCTAAGAGTTGCAGCAGCTAAAGCTTATAACGCACTAAAGTCGCTAAATATCAAGAGCATAAAGCTAGCTTCTTACGTAGCAGAGTGCCAAAAACTAAGCTTTGAGGCGCTAGCTGAGGGCTTTTTGCTTGGAAGTTATGAATTTAACAAATATAAAGAGAAAAAAGAGAAATACACCCTTAAAGATATCATCTTTTCTACTGAAGAATTTGCTGGCAAAAAGGTCGATCTAAAGGCTGCAAATGAGGGCTTTAAAGAGGCAGAGATAATAGCAAGTGCTACAAATTTCGCAAAAGATATCGTAAATGAAATCCCAGAAATTTACACACCACAAAAGATGGCCGAGGACGCTTTAAATTTAGCCAAAAACATCGCAAGCATAAAGTGCGAGGTCTATGACGAGAAATTTCTAGCAAAAGAAAATATGAACGCATTTTTGGCGGTAAATCGCGCAAGTGTGCATAAACCAAGACTCATCCACCTAACCTACAAGCCTAAAAAGTCTAAAAAACGCATCATTTTTATCGGCAAAGGCCTAACATACGATAGCGGTGGCCTTAGCTTGAAGCCGGCTGACTATATGCTAACAATGAAATCAGACAAAAGTGGTGCAGCAGCAGCTCTTGGCATCATAAAAGGTGCGGCGGAGCTAAATTTATCATTTGAAATTCATGCCATTTTAGGCGCCACTGAAAATATGATCGGCGGCAACGCCTATAAGCCAGATGATGTGCTTATTTCAAGAAGTGGCGTTAGTATAGAGGTGAGAAACACCGACGCAGAGGGACGTTTGGTGCTGGCTGATTGCCTAAGCTACGCACAAGACTTTAAGCCAGACATCCTAATCGACATGGCAACCCTAACTGGCGCTTGTGTCGTGGGACTTGGCGAATACACAACTGGCATCATGGGCAACAGCGAGAGCCTAAAAAATGAGTTTAAAAACAACATAAAAGATAGCGGCGAGCTAGCAACTACACTTGATTTCAACCCTTATCTTAGTGAGCTTATCAAAAGCCAGATCGCAGACGTTAGCAACTGCGCCTCAAGTAGATATGGTGGCGCGATCACAGCTGGCATGTTTCTAGCTAAATTTATCAAAGACGAGTATAAAGATAAGTGGCTACACCTTGATATCGCAGGTCCGGCATACCGCGAAAAGGCTTGGGGATACAACCAAGCAGGTGCGAGCGGGGCTGGCGTGAGGATGAATTTATACTTTTTACAAGCACTTAGCAAGGAGAATTGATGGGACTTTCAGTTGGAATCGTAGGCCTACCAAATGTGGGCAAATCAACGACATTTAACGCACTTACAAAGGCACAAAATGCCGAAAGTGCGAACTATCCGTTTTGCACTATCGAGCCAAACAAAGCTATCGTACCAGTGCCTGATAAGCGCCTAAATGAGCTTGCAAAGATAGTTAGTCCTAATAAAATTCAGTATTCAACCATCGAATTCGTAGATATCGCAGGCCTTGTAAAAGGGGCAAGCTCAGGAGAAGGACTTGGTAATAAATTTTTATCAAACATCAGAGAGACCGAGCTTATTTTACACATAGTTCGCTGCTTTGAGGATGAAAACATCACCCATGTCGAGGGCAGCGTCGATCCAGTAAGAGACATCGAGATCATCCAAACTGAGCTGATACTAGCTGATATTGAGCAACTAAACAAAAAGATAGAAAAGCTCACAAGAGAGGCGAAGGCAAATGCAAAAGGTGCTAAAGAGGCACTTGAGATAGCAAATTTACTTTTGGCTCATCTAAATGAGGGCAAAAGCGCAAGTAGCTTTGAGCAAAGAGATAGTGAGGCGTTTTTGTCACTAAATAGAGAGCTAAGACTTTTAAGCGCCAAAGAGGTAGTTTATGGTGCGAACGTCGATGAAGAAGGACTTAGTGAAGATAATAAATTTGTAAAAGCACTAAAAGAGTACGCAAAAGCCTCAGACCACGAGGTGATCAAGCTTTGCGCCAAAGTAGAAGAGGAGCTAATCGGCCTAAGCGATGAGGAGGCTCACGAGTTTTTAGCCTCTCTTGGTACGAGCGAAAGCGGTCTTGAAAAGATCATAAGAACGTCTTTTGCAAAGCTAAATTTGATAAGCTATTTCACCGCTGGCGTCGTTGAAGTAAGAGCTTGGACGATCACAAAGGGCTGGAAAGCACCAAAAGCAGCAAGCGTCATCCACAACGACTTTGAGAGAGGTTTTATAAGGGCTGAAGTGATAAGCTATGATGACTACATCGCACATGGCGGCGAAAACGGAGCCAAAGAGTCTGGCAAGATGAGACTCGAAGGCAAAGACTACGTCGTGCAAGATGGCGATATTATGCACTTTAGATTTAATGTTTAATTTTAGCCCTCTTTTGGGCTAAATAGTCAAAAAAATATTTAATCCTTGGGCTGTATAAGGTGAATTAAAACTTCCTTATTATATTTGATAAAAATTCTTTTGAAAAATATACTAAGTTATATCGTCTTATTAATATCTTTATTGATACATAAGCTTCTCTATACAAGCAATGATGTAAATGCTATCAGCTCTGTGATATCAATATGGGTTTTATAAGTAAAGATAATAGCTCTTAGTTGCAGAGGTTGATGGCTTAATGAAGAACACAATTAAAGCAAGAAAGATTTCGATAGATAAAATAATGTATTCATCATCTTTTACAAACTTTTAAATCTATAATATTTTTTTAAAGACTATATAAAACTTACCACTAAAATCTAAGCAAATAGGACACCGGCCAAGTAGGGTATAAAAAATTTTACTTATATGCCTAGCGTATTTATTTTATTATTCCGATGGTCTCAGCAAATTTAAGCTCTTTATTTTCAAAGAGATTGTATTCGATCGCATCTTTTTCGCTAAGTATCACGATAGTTGAGCCAAGCTCGAAATTCCCAAGGCGCTCGCCCTTTTTGATATGTAAATTTTCATACTCGTAAATTTGTGTAAAATTTTCCATCGCATTTGTCTGTATACGCTCATCAAAGCAAAATTTCATCTTTCCGACATTTAGCGCACCTACAAAAACAAGCCAAAGTTTCTTACCATTTTTTATCTCACAAGATAGCGCTACGCGTTCGTTCTTTGTATAAAGGCTGTCTACTTTTGCAAGCCATTTTGCAGCCACGCTGTAAAGTTTACCCGGAATATATATGGCTTTTTTAATGGCAATATCGCAAGGCGCATGATAATGATGATAATCTTTTGGGCTAAGATAGATATTTGCAAAGTCATATTCGCCCTCAAGCTCACTCTGCCCCAATAGTTCACTTACACTATACTCCATGCCTTTTATACTAAAGGCCTTTAGCTCCTTTGTGCTGCCAAAACTAAGACAAGTACCATCAACTGGGCTTATAAACATCTCATCTGCTGCATCAAAATCTCTTGGTTTTATGAGCCTTCTAGTAAAAAGCTCATTTAAATTTTTATATTCATTCGCTGGCTTAAACTCGCTCATATCTATCTTAAACAGCTTTATGTAAAAAGAATTTACGGCCTCTTGAAGTGGTTTGTAAAAGTTAATCCTTGCAACCTTTCCAAAAATTTGAGAAAACAGATTGTCTTTATTCATTTTATTCCTTACTTAAGTTTAATATTGCAATCTCACTTGGAGCAAAAATTCTAACAGGAGGCCCCCAAAATCCAGCACCACTGCTAACATAAGCTTGCATTTTATCATTAATCTTATAAAGCCCATGTAAAAATCCCTGATCAAGTAAGACCAAAAGGCCAAAAGGAAAAATTTGACCAGCGTGTGTATGTCCGCAAAGCACTAGATCAACATCTTGCTGCATTGCTTTTATAAATTTTGGCTGATGGGAGAGCAAGATAGTAGGTAGCGATGAGTCACATCCTGTCAATGCTTCATCTAAATTTGGCTCTAAATGTTTAAATCTAAAGCCAGCTAGATCGTAAACGCCAGCTAGATTTATACTTGCAATTTTTTTGTTTTTATTACCTAAAATTTCTATGCCAAGAGAACTGATCTTTTCTAAAATACCATCTATCCCGTGATAATACTCGTGATTGCCAGGGACATAGAAAGTCCCATAAGTACTTTTAAGACTTTTTAATGGCTCCAAAAAATCTCCTATAAAAGCAGCATTTATATCAACCAAGTCACCCACTATCACTACGATGTCAGGATTTACAAAATTTATGTCATTGACGAGTTTTTCCATAAAGTCTTTCTGTAAAAATTCTCCTATATGTACATCCGTTATCATGGCTATTTTTAAGCTGCTTTGTAAATTTTTTATTTTTATATCTACTTGCCTTATTTTTGGTGGCATTAAAGCATTGAAAATACCTTTTAAAAAACAAGCAATTACAAAAATGACAAATGTAATATCAAAGCAAAATTTTATAAATTTTCGTCTTGTTGGACTAAAGCTACTTCTAGAAAAAATGCTACACAAAATATCATAAAATAGACTAACAGCAAACAAAAATAGTGAAAAACCTATGAGCGTACCAGCGATCAAATAAAGCTCAATACTTAGGAATGAAAACCTGATCTGAAGAACAAATATAAACTCAAAGATACAAATAACATATAAAAGTATTCTAATTTTTGCAAGATAT
>NZ_PIRR01000060.1:0-7012 GCF_003048555.1 Campylobacter concisus
GAAGGAAGAGGGGAAAAAAGGGGAGAAAAAAGAGAGAGGGAGAGAGGTTTGTTGATATCGTAGCCATCATTTTCCTAAGTATTTTTGTCTATTTGGCACGCCCTATAAACACAAGTAAGGTCGTTTTTATACCAAAGGGAAGTGTGGGCGAGATTATATCTTATTTAGCTAATCGCAACTTTAACTTAAGCGTGATAGACAAATACGCCATACTTTTTATCGGCTCTCCTCAATCTGGCTGGATAGAGATCGGCCAAGATAAAATTTCAAGGGTTGATTTTTTAAAAAAACTTGCAAAATCAAAAGCGGCTTTAACCGAGATAACGCTAATACCAGGCGAAACAACTATCGTTTTTTTAAACCAGATCGCCGCCCAGCTAGGACTTGATCCAGTTAAGCTAAATAGCGAATATAACGCTCTTGCTCCAGTTGGTGATGGCTTTTTGATGCCAAATACATACAAAATCCCAATAGGTATCAGCGAAAGGCACCTTGCTTTTTATCTTGTAAATTCATCAAGAAAGGCTCAAAGCGAGATCAGCAATAAAATTTTTGGCGAATACAATGAGAAAAAATGGTTTAAAATTTTAACGATCGCTTCGATCATCCAAAAAGAAGCGGCAAACGACGCTGAGATGCCACTTGTCGCCTCAGTCATTTATAACCGCCTAAATAAAGGCATGAGGCTGCAAATGGACGGTACGCTAAACTATGGAATTTATTCGCACGATGTGATCACGGCTGAGCGCATAAGAAGCGATATGAGCGAGTTTAATACCTATCTAAACGACGGCATTCCGCCAAGTCCGGTCTGCTCGGTCTCGATAAGTGCGATAAAAGCGGCGATAAACCCTGCAAAGAGCGATTATTTATACTTTGTGCTTGATAAAAAGGCGAAAAAACACATTTTTTCAAAAACCTTAAGCGAGCACAACCAAAATATAGGAAAATAGAGCTAGAATTTGCGGCAAATGCCTAAAATACAACGAGATTTAATAAAGAAAGTGATAAATTTTAAAAAAATAAAAGGGCTAAAATGAGTGACATTATCTGGACCAAAACTGACGAAGCACCGCTATTTGCAAGCTACTCTCTCTTTCCTATCGTAAAGAGCTTTTTATCACGTGCTGACATTAGCATAACTAGGGCTGATATTAGCTTGGCTGGGAGAATTTTATCTCTTTTTAGCAAAGAGCTTGGACTAAGTAAGGCCGATGAGCTAGAGCTTTTGGGCGAACTGACTGCGCACAAAGAGGCAAATATCATAAAACTGCCAAACATTTCAGCCACGCTCGTTCAGCTAAAAGCAGCGATAGAGGAGCTAAGAAGTAAGGGCATAAATGTGCCTTTTTATCCAGATGAAATCATCACTGACTATGATGAAGAGGTTGCTAAAAAATACCAAAAAGTGCTAGGAAGCGCGGTTAATCCAGTGCTTAGGCAAGGAAACTCAGATAGAAGAGTCTTGCCACCGGTTAAAGAATTTGCCAAGAAGTATCCTCACAGCAATGGCGACTGGGATAAGACAAATAAGACAAAAATTTGCTACATGCAAAAGGGCGATTTTTATGAGAATGAGCGCTCAATTATCGCTAGTAAAGATGAGAAATTTTATGTAAATTTCATAAGTGCGGATGGCAAAAAAGAGCTTTTAAAAGAGCTTGCCATCCAAAGCGGCGAAATAGTTGATGCCACATATTTAAGTGTAGATGAGCTTGATAAATTTTATGAAAGCTGTTTTGAAGAGGCAAAAAAAGAGAGTTTGACCTTGAGCTTGCATCTAAAATGCACGATGATGAAAGTTAGCGATCCAGTCATCTTTGCTCACGCGATAAAAAGCTATTTTAAAGAGGCTTTTGAGCTATTTGGCGAAGAGTTTAAAACTCATAGCGTGGAGGCAAAAAACGGCTTAAAAGATATGTTTGCTAAAATTTCTACCCTTAAAAATAAAGATGAAATTTTGGCTAAATTTGATGAAATTTTGAGCAAAAAAGCAAAAATTTGGGCACTAAATGAAAATGCCAGCAATTTTGACGTACCAAATGACGTCATAATAGACGCCTCCGTGCCAGCACTCATTAGAAACTCTGGCAAGGTAAAAGATAGAAGTGGCGAGCTAAATTTCTCGCTTTGCATGATCCCAGATAGGACCTATGCTAGGGTTTATGAGGCCTGCGTGGCGGACTTTAAAGAGCATGGCGCACTTGATGTGAGCAAGATTGGCAGCGTGGCAAACGTAGGGCTAATGGCCAAAAAGGCTGAGGAATACGGCAGCCATGATAAGACCTTCATCGCAAAAGAAGACGGAGAATTTGTAGTTTTTGATGAGGCTGGTGAGAGTGTCTTTAAATTTAGCGTCAAAAAGGGCGACATTTTTAGGATGACGCAGGCAAAAGATGATGCGATAAATGCGTGGTTTGAGCTTGCTTTAAAAAGAGGCGAAATTTCAAAAGATAAGCTTATTTTTTGGCTAGATAGTAGCCGTGCTCATGATAGAAATTTGATAGTTAAATTTGAAAAATTTAGAGAGGAATTTGCTAGAGCTGGCGTAAAATTTGAGATTTTAAACTACGAGCAAGCGACTACAAAAACGCTTGAGGCAATAAGAGCTGGCAAAAACGTTATAAGCGTAACTGGTAACGTTTTAAGAGATTATTTAACCGATCTTTTCCCGATATTTGAGCTAGGTGGCAGCTCAAAAATGCTTTCAGTTGTGCCGCTACTTGCTGGTGGAGCGATGTTTGAGACGGGCGCTGGTGGAACGGCTCCAACGCTTGTAAAAGAGCTAAAAGAGAAAAACCATCTACTTTGGGATAGTCTCGGCGAGTTTTTAGCGCTTAGTGCTTCACTCGAGCATCTGGCATTTGCTAAGCAAAAAAAAGAGGCAAAAGAGCTAAGTGATGCGCTAAATAGAGCCGTTGCTAGCTATTTGGACGAAAACAAAACTCCAAATGCCACTCTTGATACTAGGGAGTCGCACTTTTATCTGGCACTTTTTTGGGCAAGAGAGATGGCAAAAAGTGGCGGGATTTTAAGTAAAATTTTTGAAAATTTAGCAGACGAGCTAGAGAAAAATGAGAGCAAAATTTTAAAAGAGTTAAGACAAAATGATGGTGCAAGCGTGGAATTTGGCGGATATTATTTGCCAGATGAAGTGAGAGCAAATGAGGTCATGAGACCAAGCAAAATTTTAAATCAAATAATAGGATGAGAAAATGAAAATAAGTATAGTTGGAGCTGGAAACGTCGGTGCAAGCATAGCTTATGCGCTTTGCATGAGAGAAGTTTGCGATGAGATTGCGCTTGTGGATATATTTGGTGACGTGGCACACGCAAAGGCTATCGATCTAGCGCAGTCAAGCTGCGTTTTTAACGCTAAAACTATCGTTTGTGGTGGCGATGACTTTATGCTAATAGAGGGCAGTGATATCGTAGTGATAACTGCTGGAAGCCCAAGAAAAGAGGGTCAAACAAGAGAGGACTTGCTTCTTAAAAATGCCGTAGTCGTAAAACAAACAGCTCAAAATATCGCAAAATTTGCACCAAATGCGGTGATAATCGTCGTGACAAATCCGCTTGATGTGATGGTCTGGACGGCTCATAAATTTAGCGGTTTTAGCAAAAATAAAGTGATCGGCATGGCTGGTGAGCTTGATGGCGCAAGATGCAGATATGAGCTAGCGCTTCTAAAAGATAAAGATGCAAAAGAGCTAAAGACAAAGATAATTGGCGCTCACAACGACGAGATGATCGTATCAGCTAGTAATATCAGCGAAAATTTAAACGAAAATGAGCTAGCAACTCTTAAAAAAGAGACAAGCACAGGTGGCGCAAAGATCGTTAAGCTTCTTGGCACTTCAGCTTACTACGCACCAGCAGCTGCAGTTGCGAAAATGTGTGAAGCGATCATGGGCAAGAGTGATGAAATTTTAAGTGCTAGCGTGCTTCTTGATGATGAGCTAAGTTGCGGAAGGCTAGTAAGGCTTGGACGTGAGGGCTTAAAAGAAATTTTAGAGCTAAATATAAATGAAAGTGAGCAAGAGCAGCTAAGTAAAAGCGAAGCTGATATTAGAAAAAACATTAAATTTTTAAAAGAAAATTTGGATTAGGAATATAGATGATAATAAAAGAAAACGTACCTGTTTGGGTCGATGAGAGCAGGTGTAAGGCCTGTGATGTCTGCGTGAGCTACTGCCCAGCAGGCGTGCTAGCGATGAGGCTTGAGCCAAAAGCGGTACTTGGTAAGATGATAGAGGTCGTCTATGCTGACTCATGTATAGGCTGTCGCGACTGCGAGCTTCACTGTCCTGATTTTGCCATTTATGTGGCTGAAAAAGGCTTCAAATTTGCAAAGCTAACGCCTGAGAGCAAAGAGCGAGCTGCTGCCGTAAAGGCAAATAAATTTGCAAAGCTTGGAGAGAGCGCATGAGAGAGCTAGTATCAACTGGAAATGCCCTAGTAGCAAGGGCTGCGGTCGAGTGCGGCTGTAACTTCTTTGGCGGATATCCGATCACTCCAAGTAGCGAAATCGCCCACGAGCTAAGCGTGCTTTTGCCAAAACATGGCGGCACATTTATACAAATGGAAGATGAGATAGCTGGAATTTCAGTTTCTCTTGGCGCAAGTGCGAGCGGCGCTAAGGCGATGACAGCAAGCTCAGGACCTGGAATTTCACTAAAGGCTGAGCAAATAGGCCTTGGCTTTATCGCTGAGATACCTCTTGTCATCGTAAATGTCATGCGCGGTGGCCCTTCAACTGGCTTGCCAACCCGCGTCGCACAAGGCGATATCTTGCAGGCTAAAAACCCAACTCACGGCGATGTAAATATGATAGTGCTAGCACCTAGTAGCCTTGAGGAGTGCTATACGCAGACCGTGCGTGCGTTTAACCTCGCAGCTAGGTTTATGACGCCAGTTATGCTGCTACTTGATGAGACGATAGGACACATGCAAGCAAGGGTGTGTTTGCCAGAGATTAGCGAGCTAGAAATTTATAAAAGAAAAGAATTTAGTGGCGAGCCAAAAGAGTATAAACCTTACGAGGCCGCACCAGATGAGCCAGCCACGCTAAATCCTTTCTTTAAAGGCTACCACTACCATATCACTGGGCTTCATCACGGCGCTACTGGCTTTCCAACTGAAGATGGCAAGATCGTTGAATACTCGATGAATAGGCTGTTTAATAAGATAAATTTACACACTGATGAGTGCGAGAAATATGAAGAGTTTATGCTTGATGACGCTGAAATTTGTATCATCGCTTTTGGCAGCGTGGCGCTTTCAGCTAAGCAGGCGATCTTAAATTTACGTGAAAAAGGGCTAAAAGTAGGGCTATTTAAGCCACTCACACTTTTCCCAGCTCCAGCTAAAAAGCTAAAAGAGATATCAAATAAATTTAAGAAAATTTTAGTTTGCGAGCTAAATTTAGGCCAGTATAGTGGCGAAATTTCAAAGATCATTTTAAGAGATGACTTTGCAAAACTGCTAAAAGCAAACGGCAGACCGATAAGCCCAAGCGAGATCGAGGCGAAGATAGGAGAAATTTATGGCTTTTAATTATGATAAATATTTACGAACAGATAAAATGCCTACTCTTTGGTGCTGGGGCTGTGGCGACGGCGTCATACTAAAGGCTCTCATCCGCGCAATAGATACCATGGGCTGGGATATGAACGACGTTTGCGTGGTCTCAGGCATAGGCTGTTCTGGTCGCTTTAGCGGATACCTTGACTGCAACACCATCCACACAACTCACGGCAGAGCCGTAGCCTACGCCACTGGCGTAAAGATGGCAAATCCAGATAAGCACGTCATCGTAGTAACTGGCGATGGCGATGGACTTGCGATCGGAGGCAACCACACAATACACGGATGCCGCCGAAATATCGGACTAAATCACATCCTAATAAATAACTTCATCTATGCGCTAACAAACTCTCAAACCAGCCCAACCACGCCAAAGGGCATGTGGACGGTCACAGCGCAGTATGGCAACATCGATCCTAGTTTTGACGCCTGTAAGCTCGCAACCGCCGCAGGTGCTAGCTTTGTAGCGCGTGGCAGCGTCATTGAGCCAGAGAAGCTTACAAAGCTCTTTGTAGAGGGCTTTAGCCACGATGGATACAGCTTTTTTGATGTATTTTCAAACTGCCATATAAATTTAGGTCGCAAGAACAAAATGGGCGAGGCGGTCAAAAATTTAGAGTGGATAAAGGGCCGCACGACGAGCAAGGTCAAATTTGATATGTTAAGCGATGAAGAAAAAAAGGGTATTTTCCCACTTGGTGTGCTTCATAAAGATGAAGAAAAGATCGAATACACCAAGGCTTACGACATGGTAAGAAAGGCTGCAATGAGCGGCGAAGCGATAAATTTTGAGGAGCTAGCATGAAGTCACAATTAAGATTTGTCGGCGTTGGCGGACAGGGCGTCATACTAGCAGGTGAGATCCTCTCAGCTGCCAAGATAAAAGCAGGCGGATACGGCGTCAAGGCCTCTACCTACACATCTCAGGTGCGTGGCGGTCCAACGAAGGTCGATATCATCCTTGATGAGAAAGAGATTTTATACCCTTATGCAAACGAGGGCGAGATAGACTTCATGCTAGCAACCGCACAGATAAGCTACAACGCCTTTAAAAGCGGCGTGAAAGAGGGCGGAGCGATCGTTGTTGAGCCAAATTTGGTAAAAGTGAGCGATGAAGACAAAAAGCGCTGGAAAATTTATGAAATTCCTATCATCTCTATCGCAAAAGACGAGGTAGGAAATGTCATCACTCAAAGCGTTGTAGCTCTTGGCGTGGCTGTGGCTATGAGTGGATGCATGGATGAAAATTTAGTGCGAGAAGAGATGCTAGCAAGCGTGCCTGAAAAGGTAAAAGAGGCAAATGCCAAAGCTTACGAGCTAGGTCTAAAATACGCAAAAGAGCTTTTAAAATAAATTTTGGCTAATTTTTAGCCAAAATTTCTACTAAAAATAAAAAAATTAGCCTTCGTTATATTTTTATCAATTA
>NZ_PIRR01000061.1:0-6929 GCF_003048555.1 Campylobacter concisus
TTAACAATAAAGAGCAATTTATTAGCATTTTATAGAAACTTAAATTATTTATAAATATAAAAATGGGTAAAAAATAAAAAAAATTATTATATAGATTCTTTTATTTATATAAAATATTTTTTAGCTATAATCGCGTGAAATTTTAAATGGATTGATTATTAAATTTAAAGGACTAAATATGCAAAACGTTGGTATAGTCGCAAAAATAAGTGGAAAAGTATTTGTAAAACGCAATGGAAAGTTGATCGCACTAAAACAGGGAGATGAGATATTTTTAGGCGACGAGATCATAACACAAAGTAGTGGTGATACAGTCGTTATAAATTTCTATCACGCTTCGCCTATTGCGCTACTTGAGCCCCAAACTATCGTCATCACAAAAGAGCTATCAAAAGCAAATTTTAATACGCAAGGCAGCGAAGCCCAGATAGAAGAAGATAAGAGAAATTTTCTTGTTGAGAATGAAGAAACAAAAAACAAAGGCGAAGACGACAGCTCTCATAACGCAAGTCATAGTTCTCATGGCTCAAACCACGGTAGTAGCTTTGCAAGCATAAATGGTTTAAATTTTGATACACAAGGTCATATCTCAAATATTATTAGTGTTGATGATGGTGCGGTTGTACTGCCAGTCATATTAAAAGAGTCGGCATTGGCACATAGGTCTATTAGCGGTACGGTAGCAGCGGTAGAGCAAAAAGAGAGTATTCCAGTTATTGCAGCACCAAGTGTTAGAATTTTAAAAGACATTGATGGCGACGGCTATATAAATATTGCAGAAGCAGGTGGTGATCCAAACCATACAAGTATAGCGGTTGCTTTTAATAACGACTTCAAGCCAAATGATAAAGTGGCATTAGAAGTCATAAATAACGGTGTAAAGACTATGCTTGTTTATAAAGTTGATCAAGCTGGTACAAGCGTGATAAATATAAATAATCCAAGTGAAATTTTACCTATTGTGCCAAATGCTATAAACCCAGAGCAAAAAGAATTTATCATTCCAAGTGTCACTGTCGCTCCAAATGCTACATTTAGTGTAAATTCTAGTATCACTCTAGCAAATGGTACTAATTCATCTGTGGCAAATATAGCCACAAGTGTTGATACTATCACTCCAACTCTTGCTTTTAAAAAGGTAGTTTTGGGTAAAGATTTAAACCGAGATGGCGTCATAGATGCAAGCGAAAATAGCTTTAATCCAGCAGTTAGCACACCAAGTGATGATGCAAAGGTCATCTTATCACCAAATATGAAAATAGGCGACAAGATAAAACTAACTACCACTGATCCTGACGGAACTTTACATGAAAAAGTGCTGGTTAAAACATCTGGTAATATGCTTGTAGATAAAGAGAGCGGTAAGAGCTATCCACTTACAAGTGAAAGTGGTGGAAATGTCGGTTTTAACCTAGCAAATGTGGTTAAAATTTCATCTTCAACTCCAACAAATGTAAATATCCAAATGATAAGTAAGTCGGGCAATCCAGGTGCAACTGAAACCATAACCATAGCAAACAATAACAACCCAATCGCTGTTTTTACGCTTGATGAGAATAAAGATGGCATGATAAATTTAGCCGAGCTCGCAAAAAGTGGTGGCACAGCCTTGATGATAGATATTTATGTGCCAAACAATGCTACGGCTGGCGACAAGATCCGTATCAAAGTTGATGATCCAGCTAGCACACCAACAAGCGTAACAAAGACATATACCATTTCACCTGATGGGCTTACCGCTACGCTTGATGGTGGAACGGAGATTATCCCTATAGAAAATGGCAAGATAACAATTGCTGATCCAACAAACTCGAGCGATCCAAGCATAAAAAGGCTAAGTACGACGATCATTGATGGCACGACTGGCACCCCAAAAGCTTCAAGCGTGAGTGAAATTTCAAGCGATACAGTTGCACCTATTAAATCCCCGCATGTACAGTTTGCAAAAGATAGCGATAAAGATGGTGTTCTAACCAGCAAGGAGAGTGGCTTTAGCCCTGATGGCGTAAAGACACCGATAAAGATAAAAATTCCAAACGATGCAAAAGATGGTGATAAATTTGAGATAGATATCGCAGGAAGTGACGGTAAAACAGATAAAATCACTATTAAAATTTCTCAAAACGCATCTGGTGTATATAGTGCCACGAGAGATGATGGCGTACCTATTAGTGTAAATAATGGCACTATAGAGACCACCACAAGGCTTTATGGGCTTACAACAAATTTTACAACTACATTTACTGATAAAGCTGGCAACAAAGCGGCCCCAGTCACAGACAAGATAACTCTAGATAATAGCATAAAGGTGCAGTTTGCAAGGGATAATGATGGTGATGGACTGATAGATAGTATCACAACTCCTTCTGGCTCGTCATCGACTCAAAGCGATCTTGATATCTACCTGCCTAATAATACAAAACCAGGAAGCAGCATAAACGTCACGATATCAACCCCTACCATACCATCTGTTACAACAACTGTCAAATATACCATAAGCGACGATGGATTAACAGCCATACCAAGTGATGGTTCGGCACCGCTTCCAATAGTCGGTGGTAAATTTAGCATACCAGATGTTCCTATTTCTATGGATCATTCTACGCCGGTTAGAGCGACTATCACAACACCTGGCGAGGCTACGACGACTGATGGTGTCCGTGGTAGATTGTTTGACTTTGGAATTTTAGAGTATATTGACGATGTAAAGCTTGCTACGCAGATAGATGGAGGAGTTATAAATATCGCAAAATACTTAAGAGCAGGAGATAATGAAAAAGTTATTCAGAAAAATAACTTTGATAATGAGAGCAAAACTATAAAAGAGTACAATATTTCGCTTACTAACGATGAGCAGCCAAATATAGTCTTTGGTGTAGACCGTGCTCCTGGAACCAAGCTTCGTTTAGCTCTTGAAGATGATCTTGGTAATGCTAAAATTTTACCAAACGGACAAAACTACATGGATCTAGTTGTAGGTGCAGACAAGCGTGTAAATATGGACTTTGAAGCGCTTGGGATAAAGCTAGATGAAAGATACTCAAATATTAGAGCGACTGTTTTAAAAAGTGATGAAACAAAAGATGATGATCTCTTGGTTCGAGTTGATCTTGATGCTACTCCAGATGCGATAGGCACACTAAATGCCACGTCTAATGTTACTAGTGTAGATATTTCAGGTAGTATTGGAACCGACTCAAATGGTAACAACACTCTTAATAAAAATACCATAAATAAAGTTGATCTTTATGATTTGCTAAATTCTGTTCACAAAAGCTCATCTCTTGATAATACACATAGTTATTCTGAAAATTTTGCCCTATCAGCCAATAGCACTGGGGCAAATTTTATGATAAAAAATTCTGACGCCGCAGGAAACGTATCTATTAGTACTGTTACATTTATTGGCAACAGCGGTCTTGATGCTGATATGTGGTTTTATAACTACGTAGATCCGTCATGGAGAGCTAGAGTTGGTAACAATTCTGGTGTTTATAGTACGCAAGGTGGCAAGCCTATCTATAAAGACTATATGGAAATTTATTCCCCAAGTGCCTCTACCACCTACGATGTTGTGCAGTTTGCTTCAGGAACGCACTATAAGACTTTGTCTAATCAAGGAAATATGCATGCAGAGGATTTAGCTAGAGTTGGTAGACATGGAGATAGTACCTTATATGATGCGTCTAATCCATATGCACCAAAGAAATTTAGAAATGGTGTCGATACTGCTGCTGGCACTGGTGATAACATAGGCTTTGCAAATGGAGTTTTAAAAGGTAGACCCGGCAACTATACCCTTGGCGAGTCAAATCCTGTTGGATCTGATCTTGTTATGAAGATGAATGGCTGGATATATGTAAGTGCACCTGGAATATACTCTGTAAGAGCAGCAGATTTGCATAACTATGCAGAGCTTACTATAAATGGAACGACACAAAAATTTGGAAGTCCAACAACATATATAAACCCGACGACGGAAGCATCGTATGGTAAAAATGGTCAGTGGTGGAGTAGGGATTTTACATTTGATAAAGCTGGTTTTTATAAACTTGATATGGAGTATATGGACGGAACCGGTGAGATGAACTTATCTTTATATATGCTTCCAAAAAGTGTAGCAAACACTTATGGCCTCCAATATCCGTATCCTTCATCTATGCTAGTTGGAGCACAAGGTAGCGGCACGCATCTTTTTAGTAATAATTATGTTGAAGCACTTATTCAAAATGGACATCTAAAAAAGATAGGGACTACAAATTCTTACGAGCTAAGTGATGCTAGTAAATACGGCGAATCAAATTTTGGCGATCTAATATATCTAAGACAAGAGGGTGATATAAAAGGTGGTAACCTAGATGATGCCTTTGTTTATAGCAAGGGTAGGGCGATAGATGGTAGAGGTGGCGTGGATACTCTGATAGTAGTTGATGATGTGGATTTTTCAAATTTAGATAATGTTAAAAAGATAAATAACTTTGAAAAGATCCAGCTAGGCAGTGCTGATCAAGCAGTATCTATAAAATTTAGCCCAGATGGTGTCTTTGATATTATTGATAGCAGAAACACAAGGGATGCAAGCAATAGTGTAGCTAGTGAGAGCGTAAATACAGTGCTAAAAGTCATAGGTGACAGCAAAGACCTAGTACAGCTCACACATGACTTTGTAAAAGCTACAAAAGCTGATGTTGCTACACTAAATAGAAAACATAGCGTTGTCGGTGACATGTACAACAAGGTAGATGTTACAAGTGAGGGTGACGCAGTAAATCAAGTATATAAAGCGACATTTAATCGCCAAGAAACCATCAATGGAAATACAATAAACACAAGACACACCGTCTTTCTTGAGATCCAAGATGGTGTACAGGTCGATCTATTATAGAAATTTAAATTTTATAAAGAAGAGTAAAGCCCAAAATTTCTCTTGGGCTTTATAAATTTAGATAGCTTTTAACATGACTTTCGTTAATAGCTCTGAAAATTTAGCTGGATTTTCTAGACTCATGCCCTCATTTAGCCTTGCCATATCAAGAAGCAAAGGCGCTATGTCATAAACCATCGCCTCATTTTTCTCTAGTTTTGCAAAAATTTCATGATCAGCGTTGATCTCCAAGATCGGTTTAATTTTTGGAGCATTTGCGCCTTGACCCATTTGTTTTAACATCTCTTGCATAGCGTAATCAGGATCGTTTTTGTCGTAAATTAGCACCGCAGCCGAGCTTGATAGTCTTGAGCTTAGTCTTACATCTTTTACCTCGTCTTTTAAAATTTCTTTCATTTTAACAAGCGTATTTGCAACCTTGCTTTCATCGACCTTCTCATCGCTTTTTATCTCGTCGTTTATGTCAGCGTGTGAGACTGATTTTAGAGGTGTTTTGTCAAATTCATTAACCATTGGCATTACGATCGTATCGATCTCTTCGTCCATAATGAGCACTTCGATGTCGTTTTTCTTAAAGCTTTCTAGAAGCGGCGAATTTCTTAGCATATTTTCGTTGTTGCCACTGATATAATAGATAGATTTTTGATCATCTTTCATTGCCTCTTTGTACTCTTTTAGGCTGATAAGTCCGTCTCTTTTTGAGCTTTTAAATAGACAAAGATCTAAAATTTGCTCTTTTTCAGCGTTAAATCCGTAAAGTCCCTCTTTTAGAACCTTGCCAAATAGTTTGTAAAATTTTATGTATTTTTCGCGGTCGTTATCTTTTACTTTTGCAAGTTCGCTTAAAATTTTCTTTACGCTTTGCTCTTTGACACTTCTCATGATCGCATTTTCTTGTAAAATTTCGCGGCTAACGTTTAATGGTAGATCCTCAACATCAATGATACCCTTGATAAATCTTAAATATGGCGGCAAGAGTTCTTTTGCATCATCTGTGATAAAGACTCTTTTCACATAGAGCTTCACGCCACTTTGATAATCAACCCTAAAGAGATCAAACGGCTCGGTGCTTGGCACATAAAATAGCGTCGAGTACTCGATCTTACCCTCAGCTTTTGTGTGGATGTAAAGGAGCGGGTCGCTGCTATCGTGAGAAATTTGCTTATAAAAGTCGTTGTAGTCTTGCTCTTTTAGGCTGGCTTTATTTAGTCTCCAAAGCGCATTTGCCTTGTTTATCTGCTCGTTTTTGGTCTCATAAGTGCCTTCTTTTTCGCCTTCTTTTGGAGCGACATAGCTTTGTTTATCCATAAATATAGGATAAGGAATGTGATTTGAATACTTCTTGACTATCTCTTCTATACGCCAAGAATTTGCAAACTCATTGTCATTTAAATGTAAGATGATGTCCGTTCCAAAGCTCTCTTTTTGGGCATCTTCGATCTCATAGTTTTTTGCATCAGATGTCCATTTGTAGGCTTTGTCGCTAAGTGCTCGTTTGCTTATGACCTCGATCTTGTTTGCCACCATAAATGCTGAGTAAAAGCCAACACCAAACTGACCGATCAGCAAGCTATCTTTTTTGGCATCGCCGCTTAAATTTTTCATAAAGCCTTTTGTGCCACTTCTTGCTATCGTGCCTAAATTTGCGATAAGCTCGTCCTTATCCATGCCGATACCATTGTCACTGATGGTTAAAGTCTTAGCCTTATCATCTACTTTGATGTCGATCCTTGGAGTGTAGCTTAAGTTTTTATACTTTTCATCAGTCAAGCATAAGTAGTTTAGCTTATCAAGAGCGTCGTTTGAGTTTGAGATGAGCTCTCTTAAAAATATCTCTTTGTTTGAGTAAAGAGAGTGGATCATCAAATTTAAAAGGTCATTGACCTCGGTTTGAAATTCAAATTTATCTGCCATTTTTCTTTCCTTGTTTTAAAATTTTTGGCAGATTATAACACAAAGTGATAAAAATATACTTAACCTTGATAGCATTACTATCAAGGTTTTTAAATCAAATTTTTAAAATGGTTTTAAAAAAGTTATAATT
>NZ_PIRR01000062.1:0-6809 GCF_003048555.1 Campylobacter concisus
AACTTTACGATATAAAATTTCTCCAAAAAACAAAAACCCCATCAAAATATAAGAGATAAAGGAGCAGTAAATACTCCAATAAAATTTATTTTCAAAACACGATAAAACAAATGCAAAAATCGCATTAAATACAAAAAATAAGCACCAAATTTTTGTTAACCCTCTTGTGTAACTAACGACCTTTTCATCTATATTTTTCTCTTTTAATCTAGCGATTTTGGTTATAACAGCCTCGCCCTTTAAGCTGTAAAAAAAGAGAGCCAAGAAGCCAAGGCTTACGATGCTTGGATATAAAAGTGCTAAATTTACGCTTCTAAAAATAGCGCAAATGGCAAAAAACACCCCAGCCAATAAGCAAACCTGCCTTTTCTTGCCACTTTCAAAATAGGCTCTAAGCCCCCAAAGCACACATAAAACACCAAATATCAAAGTGGCGTTTTCTTGCCAAAAAAATAGAACTAAAGGGTAAGCAATGCTTACTAAAATTAGAACTAGATTTACTATTTTATGCTTCAAATTTCTTTGCTACAGCTTTTACGATATCATCAAGCGCTTTTACGTTTTTAAAATCCTCTGGCATCAGCCTATGTCCGGTTTGACGTTTGATGTAATCAATCATATCAATAGCGTCGATGCTATCAATCTGCAAATCCTCATATATCCTAGTCTCTGGCTTTATCTTGTTCTCATCTATCTCAAAAAGATCGATCAAGGCTTTCTTTAAAATTTCAAAAATTTCTTTTTCGCTCATCGTTATTTCCTATTTTCGTAAATGTATTTTGCAAGAGAAGATACGCTAAAAAATATCTCTTTTAGATTTGAACTCTTTGAATCAAGCACAAGACCATATTTTTTCTGCACCGCAAGCCCAAGCTCTAAGGCATCAACACTATCAAGTCCAAGACCATCATTAAAAAGTGGCGCATTCTCATCAATATCACTTGGTTTCATATCCTCTAAATTTAAGCTTGTGATGATCAGCTCTTTTATCTCATTAACTAGTTCTTTCACTAAATTCCTCCTTATAAATTTTAATTATCTCATCATGCAAGGCTCTCGCCCTAACGGGGCTTGGCCTATCCTTTAAAAATATATCAACATTAAAATTTTTCATCTCTTTAAAATGATATTTTATCTTTTCATCTGGCGTTTTGTACCATGGTTCATTTTTTCTAAGGCTTCTTGGGTGCATATTGATACCGATGCAAACAATCTTTTTAGCGCCTTTTACACCCATGTAAGCTGCTGCCTTATGAAAAATAATTTCATCTTTCGTACGTGTGCCTTCTGGGAAAATTAATAAATTTTCACCGCTTTTTAAAACCTCTACGCTTTTTTGTAAAAATTCCTCGTTATTTGTGTTTGGTATGTAGTTGCAAGCCCTAATAGCCGCAAATAAAAATATATTTTTGCCAAGCTCGCCCTTTACGATGCAGTTTATTCTTTTAAATTTTGAAACCAAAAAGACCACATCAAGAAGCGAAGGGTGGTTTGCTATGACTAAATTTGATCCGCCATTTAGCTCGCTAAGCTCAAATTTATAGTCCAAACACCCACAAATTTTAGTAACTTTTATAAAAAATCCCCAAGAAATTCTAACTAGATCGCGGCATAAATTTTGTATAAATTTAAATTTATTTAGCCCCAAAAGCACCACTGGCACAAGCAGTAAATCTCCGCTTATGCAAATAATCGCAAAAAAGAAAAAAAAAGATCCAGTTCTTAAAATTTTAAGGCTCATAGCTAAAATCCCAAGATGAAGAATAACTACAACTTTGCCAGCTTTTTGATATTTTTGGATCAAAATTTACAATAAAGCTTTTTAATAAATTCCCGCAAATTTCTTTTTCTTTTTTAGCTCTTTTTAGAGTTAAAACTCTCTCATTTTTTGCCCCTGAGACAACAAGAGCGAGCATAAATGATGGCTTTTTCTCATCAAAATAACTCTGCTTTATCGACTCATGATAAGCAAGTATTAGTACCTTTTCATATCCGTCATTTAGTCTTAAAAATGCCGCTTGCAAGGCATCTTCTACTGGGCTAAAAGAGGAAATGGCAAGAATTTCATTGTGATTTTTAGCTTCTATGCTAAGAAGCGACGAAATAGCGTTATGCACAGAAAGTGAAAACGAAGTAGGCGAAACTGACTCAGCCTTTGCCAGCGTAGTCTCTAGCTCAAAGCAGCGATTTATCTCTCCTTCATATGAGCTAAAAATAACTGGCATATCAAGCTCGTCAAAACCACTAAGTAGGCTAAAAGCGCACTTTGCAGCACTACTTAGCCTTCTTCTTTGAATTGGTGGAATTTTTGCTAGGTCAAATTCTTTTTTGTATCTAGCCAGATCCTCGCCGACATCGCCATAAGCTATCGCATCAAAAAAATCAATTTGAAATTTCATTATTTCGCGATATCGCCTTTTAGAGTAACGCCAGACATCAAAGCACCGCTTCCACACTGAAACTGAGTTTTTGAGTTAAATGGTTGTTTTTTGTAGTAGCCAGTTAGATTTACAACCTTTGTGCCACCTTCTTTTAATGCTCTTTCTTGGAAAGTCTTTAAGGCCGAAAGAAGTGCGATTTGGCATGCCTCTTCATCACTTTTATTAAAACCATTTGTCTTTTTATTTGATGTTAGATCTTTTACGATTACCTGTCCGCTATAGCCTGTGCCAAAGCTAATACTTACATTTGGAAGTAAGAAATTTTTAGCTTTTGGGCCATTTAGAAAATCAAGTGAGTGATATTTCACATCATCTCTTGCATTAAGACTTGTAGCAAACGCCAAAATGGCAACTAATGAAACTAATTTTTTCATGTTTATCCTTTTTAAAAAATGTTTTTAGCTCTTTTAAATATCAAAGATGTATTTACACCACCAAATGCAAAGTTATTGCTCATAACAAAGTCCGTTTTTATCGGAGTTGGCTCTTTTAAATAGTTTAGCTTTGCACACTCGGGATCGATCATGTTTAAATTTATAGTTGGGAAAAACAGCTCTTCTCTCATCATCATAATAGAAGCGATCGCCTCCAGTCCTCCACAAGCGCCAAGCGTATGACCAAAATAGCTTTTAAGTGAGCTAATGGCGATATCCTCTCCAAAAAGCTCGTTTGTAGCGATACTCTCGGCTATGTCGCCATGTTTTGTCGCAGTTGCATGAGCATTTACGTAGCCTATACTTTTTGGCTCTAAATTTGCGTCCTTAAGTGCTAAGCTCATCGCCGCTTTCATCGTAGCGCTTTGTGGTCTAGTGATATGTGTGCCATCACATGTTGAGCCAAAACCAACGACCTCAGCATAAATTTTAGCTCCTCTTTTTAATGCACTCTCTTCACTTTCAAGTACCAAAAACCCAGCTCCCTCACCAAGCACCAAGCCATCTCTATCTTTTTCAAACGGCGTTGGGCTCAAATTTGGCGTACTATTTTTTACGCTAGTTGCGTAAAGCTTGTCAAAGACGTATGCCTCGCTCACGCAAAGCTCCTCAGCCCCACCAGCTAGCATCATATCTATGCTGCCATTTTTTATGCTCTCGTATGCGTAGCCAATGGCGTGCGAACCGCTTGTGCATGCCGAAGATGTAGGGATGATGCGCCCTTTTAGCGAGTAAAATAGCGCGATATTTGCCGCTGTTGTGTGAGGCATCATTTTTATATAGGTATTTGCGTTAAAGCCGCTATCCATGTCCAAAACTAGCTTTGCCATGTCAAGGATAGAGTCTGTACTGCCAGTGCTAGAGCCGCTTGCCACGCCCATCCTACCATCTTGCACACTTGGATCTAAATTTGACTCATTTAACTCATCACCTTTTAATAATCCAGCATCTTTTAAGGCAAGTCCAGCTGCGTGCACGCTATAACACGAGACCTTACCAAGACTTCTTAGCTGTTTTCTATCCCACTCTTGCGGATATTTGTAGTCTATAATTGGTGCAGCTAGGCGCGTGTTTAGATCTTTATAGCTCTCCCACTCGCTCATGTATCTCACGGCGTTTTTGCCCTCGAGAAATTTAGCTCTCATCTCCTCCCAGCTGTTGCCAAAAGCGCTGACTGCGCCGATACCTGTGACAAATACACGCATTAGCAAAGCCCTCCATTTACACCGATAACCTGCCTTGTGATATAGCTAGCATCACTGCTTAGTAGAAATTTAACCAGCCCTGCTACCTCATCTGCTTCTCCGGCTCTTTTTGCAGGTATGGCTTTTAGCACCTCGTCTAAAAAGTCGCTATTTAAAATTTCCTCGCTCATATCTGTCTTTATAAGCCCTGGTGCTACGCAGTTTACTGTTATGCCCCTACTTGCAAGCTCGACTGCAAGGGCTTTGCTAGCTCCTATGATACCAGCTTTGCTAGCTGAGTAGTTCACCTGACCTCTGTTGCCAATGACGCCTGAAACAGAGCTTAGTGTTACTATTCTAGCTGGCTTTCTAGTCCTTATCATGGGCATTAGTGCTGGTCTTAGGACGTTGTAAAAGCCATTTAAATTTACATCTATCACATCAAACCACTCTTCATCGCTCAGCCCCACAAAGGTATTATCCCTTGTTATGCCAGCGTTTAAAATAACGCCATAGTAGACGCCATTTACCTCCATGTCAGCCTCTATGGCCTCTTTAGCTGCAGCGGTGTCAGCCACGTCAAATGTCAAGAATTTAGCCCCAAGCTCACTAGCTATCTTTAAAAGTTCATCGCTCTTACTTCTTGCATGAAGCACCACTTCGTACTCGTTAGCTAGGCGTTTAGCGATGCTAGCTCCTATGCCTCTACTTGATCCGGTTATCAATACTCTTTTACTCACTAAGTGCCTTTTTTACAAATTCTTCATCAGGGCTCATCACGTTTAAAACCGCTCTTGCGCCAAGCTCGCCGTTTACAAAAAGCTCACTGTCATAAACACCAAATCCACTCTCATCTTGGATCGAGCACTTTGAGACGATCACTATCTCATCGCCCACTTTAAAATATGGCCTAAGAATTTCAAATTTTCTGCTTCCAAGCAAAAAGCCAAATATCGCCTTCTCGCCCCTTAGTTCACGCATCTTTGAGTCATAAATACCAAGGCTTTGAGCCATCATCTCTATCGCCTTTTGTGTGTAAAATTTCCCATCTTCTAAAAATGGAGTTTGCTCATTTATCACACTTCTTACTTTTATGCTCTCGCAAGGGGTAAATTCTAAAATTTCATCGATCAGGGTTATGGCGCTACTGTGCGGCAAATAATCACTTATCATCATCTCACTCTTTTAAATATTATTGCGGCGTTATCTCCGCCAAATGCAAAAGATAGCGAGATCGCCGTCTTTACGTCAAATTTCGTGCCGCTTTTTACTAAATTTATAGCTTCCAAACTCTCATCATACTCGCCGTCATAAACGTGTGGCGGCAAGAGGATATTTTCCCCCATGCAAAGCATAACGCAAATGGCGCTTTCTATTGCTCCAGCAGCTCCTAGCGTGTGTCCGATCTGCGGCTTTAACGAGCTAGCGTATGCGGAGCCAAGCGTTAAATTTACAGCTTTTGCCTCCATTTTGTCATTTGCTTGCGTGCCGGTGCCATGCAAATTTACATAGTCTACGCCTCTCATGTCAGCTTTTTTTAAAGCTTCTTCTATACAACAAATTGCCATTTTGGCATTAAAATCAGGCTGAGTCATGTGAAAAGCGTCGCAGTTTGAGGCCGAGCCAGCGACCACGACGTTTGAAATTTCATCACGGCTCAGCAAAAACAGCCCAGCTCCCTCGCCTATGTTTATGCCCTCTCTATTTTTAGAAAATGGCTGGCTTGGTTTTTGACTTAAAATGCTAAGTGAGTTAAAGCCATTTATGGTTAAGGTGTTTAAACTATCGACGCCGCCGCATATAACCGTATCGCAAATGTCGCTTTTTATTAGTCTTTGTGCCTCAATAATCGCCTTAACACCAGAAGTACAGGCAGTTGAAACACAAAAACTTGGACCTTCTAATCCATAAAATTCGCTCACAAACTCAGTCACATTTGCAAGACAGTTTCTGTCTATACCAAACTTGCTTTTATCAAAAATTTCAGTTCTTATATACTCTTTAAAAGTCCAAAAATTTTCTTCAATTCCACTCGTTGTAGTGCCTAAAATAACACCTACACGGCTTTTGCCAAATTTTTTGATAGCCCTCTTGATCTCATCGTCAAGCTCAAGAAGCGTATTTAAAAGCAAAGCATTGGTTCTTGTCTTAAAGTGTTCTTTTGTGTTTTTAGCAAACTCTGGCAGTGCCTTATCAAATTTCGCAACTAAAAATTTATTCTCAGGATGAAACCCACTGCTTAAGCTTAGAAATCTCTTTCCACTTAAAAGCGAACTTAAATTCTCATCACTGCTGCTTCCAGCGGCACTGATAATGGCTGGCTTGCTAACGTAGATCAACACTTTCTACCTCATAATATTGATCATCTATCATAAATTTTTGCTCGCTTTTTTCATCTTTTATCATCTCTAGCACTTTTATAAAAAGTTCATTGTAGGTACTATTTGGTGGCAAAAAACCTAAATTTTTAAAGCTACTTTCTTTTAAAATTCGCCTAGCTTCTGGCGCGCCAAGTGCGTTTACAAGGCTAAATTTATACTCATTCTTGCTATTTTGCACGTAAAGCAAAAGCAGTCCCTTTGATGAGTTTACCTTAAATGTTTTCAAGTCAAAATCTGCTATCTGCGGTATATCAAATTTCTTTGCACATCCAAGAGCAAAAAGCGAAATAGCAAGGATTATGACTATTTTTTTTATAAGCAATCTTTACCTTTTAATATTAAAAATTACAAAAGTTTAATAATTATATC
>NZ_PIRR01000063.1:0-6760 GCF_003048555.1 Campylobacter concisus
CTACTAGATAGTGATAAAATAAACAACAAAAATGATACATAACTGTCCATTTTAGTTACATATATAAATGCTAATACTGCAATAATACACAAAATAGATCCTATTAACTTTATAACTGCTGTTGTTCCTACTATTTCATATTCATTAAATTTCTTTTCAACTAGTTCTTTTATTGTTATTTCATCAAGGCCAAGTGTAGCTAAAATAAAAAATAACCCTATTAAACTCTGGAGATAATTTAAAGCACCGAAATCAACTGGACCTAAATATCTTGCAACCCACACACCAACAAAAAAGGCAGCAAAAATACGTAGCACTCTTTCAAGCATTAACCAAGATATATTTTTCAAATACCTAATAGAGCCAGCACTACCAAAAAAAGACATTAGTTCTATATACTTTTATAGTTTTACTCAAAATAGCTCATTATCTCATATCCGCCATCTTGTAGATAGAGATCTTTTGTCATGAGTTTTAAGTCCGACTTCATCATGTCATTTACTAGATCTTGAAGGTTAAATTCTCTCTTCCAACCTAGCTTTTTCTCTGCTTTACTAGGATCTCCAAGCAGCAAATCAACCTCCGTTGGTCTAAAATATCTTGGATCTACGCAAACCACAGTTTGTCCGATAGTTAAATGGGACAAATTTAAATTTAACTCTTTTGCTTTTTCAAAATTTAGTGAGTCCACGACTCCTACCTCGTCTACGCCAGCCCCTTCAAATCTCAAATTTATGCCAGCATAAGAAAATGCAAATTTTACAAAATCTCTAACCGCTGTTGTTTGTCCAGTTGCTATCACCCAGTCTTCTGGCTCTGGGGCTTGTAGTATCATCCACATCATCTTTACATAATCTTTTGCATGCCCCCAGTCTCTTTTGGCATCTAAATTTCCAAGATAAAGCTTGTCATGAAGCCCAAGCGCTATCTTACTAGCTGCTCTTGTGATCTTTCTAGTTACAAATGTCTCACCTCTAACTGGTGATTCGTGATTAAACAATATACCATTGCAGGCAAAAATACCGTAAGCCTCTCTATAATTAACCGTTATCCAGTATGCATACATCTTTGCAACCGCATAAGGGCTTCTTGGATAAAATGGAGTCGTTTCGCTTTGTGGCGTCTCTTGCACTTTTCCGTAAAGCTCAGATGTAGAGGCTTGATAAATTTTAGTCTTTTTCTCAAGCCCTAATATCCTTATAGCTTCAAGCAATCTAAGAGTGCCTGTGCCATCAGCATTTGCGACATATTCTGGGGTTTCAAAGCTAACATGCACGTGGCTCATGGCAGCTAGGTTGTAAATTTCATCTGGCTGTACTTCTTGGATGATCCTTGTTAAATTCATAGAGTCCGTCATATCACCATAATGTAAGAAAAAATTTCTATTATCAACATGCGGATCTTGATAAAGATGGTCTATTCTGTCTGTATTAAAAAGGCTTGTTCGCCTTTTTACACCATGGACTATATAACCTTTTTTTAGTAAAAATTCCGCCAGATACGATCCGTCTTGACCAGTTATACCAGTTATTAACGCTACTTTTTTATCCATAAATTACCTTTTAAAATCATCATCAAGGCGAATTATATCATCTTCGCCTGTGTATTCACCAACTTGAGCTTCTATTAAAACCACAGGGATCTTACCTTCATTAGATAGCCTATGAATTTCACCCATTTTTATATAGATAGACTCATTAGGACAAACGAGTCTAGTTGTCTCACCTATCGTAACGGTGGCGCTACCTGATAGCACTATCCAATGCTCATTTCTATGAAAATGCCTTTGTAAAGATAGTCTTTTGCCAGGTTTTACCTCTATTATCTTTATCTTATAACCATCTTGATTTTCAAGGACAGTGTAGTTTCCCCAAGGCCTATTTGTCGTAACATGGGCATTACAAAGCTCAGAGCTCTCCTCTTTTAAAATTTCCACCACATTTTTTACTTTTTGGCTAGATGATTTTTTAGATATTAAAAGAGCATCTTTTGTATCAACCACAGTTAGATCATCAGCATCTATCAAAGCTATTTTTTTGCCACTAGATAGAACTAGATTATTGTGAGAATTTATCTGTATCAGATCACTATTTATTGTATTGCCATTGGCATCTTTTGGTAGCTGCTCATCCAAACTATCAAAACTTCCAAGATCACTCCAAGACGCATCTAGTGCTACCATTTTTGCGATACCAGACTTTTCCATCACAGCATAATCTATGCTATTTTGTGGGATATTTTGCATGTCGATAAAGTCTATTTTGATATCAAATTCATCTTTTTTTGCGTTATCAAAAGCTACTTTGCATGCTTCAAGTATCTCAGGAGCAAAAATTTTCATCTGATCCAAGAAAACGTCTGCCTTAAAGACAAACATACCTGAATTCCAGTAGAAATTTTGATCTTTTAGAAATTTCACTGCCTTTTCATAGTCTGGCTTTTCATAAAAGGCCTTTACATCGCCATTATAGCTCTCTATATATCCAAATCCCGTCTCAGGTGACCTTGGCTTTATACCAAAAGTAACTAAGAAATTTTGCTCTGCCAGCTCTTTTGCAGCTTTTACGCTTGTGTGATATGCTTTAATGTCCTTTATCAAATGATCTGAAGGGGTTACTAAAACAATCTCATTTAAATCAAGTGCAAGGCAAGCTAATGTGATCGCTGGCGCAGTATTTCTACCAACTGGCTCGAGAAGATATTTAAAATTTGTGATATTTAAATTTTCTATCTGATCCATCGCCAAGTAGTAGTGATCGATATTTGTAATCACAAATGTATTGTCACAAATTTCACTATTTCGTAGTGCAGTTAGCTGAAAAAGTGATCTATCGTCAAATAATTTAATAAATTGTTTTGGCATTAAAGTCCTACTAATAGGCCACAACCTCGTACCAGAACCGCCACATAATAATATATTAGTCATAATTTATTTCAACTTTAAATTAATATTAAAAATCTTATTTAATTAAACCAAAAACTCACTTTTAAACAGATAAATTTGATGATCTTTACCAGACAGATCAAAACACCTCTCTCATCTTATGTGTTAGCTCCAAGCTCGCTTCGATCTCGGCTCTTTTTGCCATAACACTTTCTATATTTATGCTTAAATTTAGCCCGTTTTTGTCGCCAAATTTCTTTAGCTCACACCAAATTTCTTTGATGATCTCGCAGCTACTAGCTAGGTAGTCAGAGCTTAAATTTAGCCTCTCTTCGACCGAGCTTGGCACGCTCACTCCGAGCCATTTGATAAATTCAAGCGTTTTTGCATTGCCCGCTGTACTAAATGTAAGAAATATCGGCTCGCTTATCTTTGCAGCCGCGCAATCCTCTAAAAATTTACGCGCTAGCTGTACGTCAAAGATCGCTTGCGATATGAAAAATTTAGCCCCGGCTGCGATCTTTTCACGTATCCTTTGTGGCTCATCGCCCTTTTTGCCGTGACGCTCTGCGATACAGACGCCACCTACTGCCAACTCTTTAAATTCGCTAGCGATCTCGTAAGCGCGAGATAAATTTAGCCTCACTTTTTGCGTGCTAGAAGTTGCCCCCACTAGAACGTTTAAATTTGAGCTTTGAGCCTTAAGTGCTGCGCGAAATTCATCCTCGCCGTATCCGCTAGCCACGCGGTAAAATATACTAGGCGTTGCGACGTTTAGGTACCTTTTGTAGTAAATTTCTGGGCTTAGCGTCCCACTAAACTCAAATGTCCTCTCGCTATCATTTCGCTCACTCTCGTCTTGCACCTCGTAAAGCACGAGCCCATCGGCCTTGATATCATTTATCCGCCCCGTCCAGCGCTCTGAGATCTCACGCAGCTTTGACTCTTCAAATTCAGCCTTTGGCGGTGTAAGGCCATATAGCACGAGCCCTTTTTCTTTATTTAAAATTTTCTCTTTTAGCATTTTCTCACTTTTGAACTAAATCAGCCCTCATCACCACGCCAACAGAACTTTTTGACGACATGCAAACAAACTCGTCTTTTAGGTATTTCGCATCGGCTCGCCAAAAGCTTACGATATTTGCCACGTCGGCATTTTGCTTTTTAGCAGCTATCATATATCTTTTTATAACGGCGACAAAAGCCTCTTGGCAATAGCCCTTTATATCTCCGCGATCAGTGATAAATCTTTGAACCTTTATATTTGCCTTGATGACGCTTTTATTTTGGTCGTTTGAGCCAAATTCAAGCCTCACATTTTCAAAGCCTGCTAGCTCTTTTTTGGCAGCTTCTAAATTTAAAGCCTCACTGATACTATAGATATTTGTTTGCTTATACGCACCTTTGTTGAGTGGTATAGAGTGGCGTCCAGAACTACATCCGGACGCAAAGATAACTAATATTACAAATAGAAAAATCCTTTTCATTTTTCAAATCCTTTTTAACTAAATTTTATAGACCTCTTACAATCTTGACAGCTTCTACCATGTTTTTAAGGCTTGGCTCGACCTCTTCCCATTTTCTAGTTTTTAGGCCGCAGTCTGGGTTGATCCAGAGCTGCTCTTTTGGTAAGACTTCAAGCAGAGCTTTGATCTGAGCGACGATCTCCTCGACACTTGGCACACGTGGGCTGTGGATGTCGTAAACGCCAGGTCCGACCTCTTGTTTGTAGCCAACGGCTTTAAAAATTTTAAGTAGCTCGTTGCCACTTCTTGCAGTCTCGATACTAATAACATCAGCGTCCATAGCTTCAATAGTCTTAATAATATCGTTGAATTCAGAGTAGCACATATGCGTGTGGATCTGAGTTTTTGCTTCAGCCGAGCTTACTGAAAGCTTGAAGCAATCAACCGCAAATTTCTCATAAGCTGGGATGTTTTCAGCTCTTAGCGGATAGCCCTCTTTAAATGCTGCTTCATCGACTTGGATCACTCTGATGCCTGCATTTTGAAGGTCTGCGATCTCGTCATAGATACAAAGCGCGAGCTGTTTTGCCACCTCACTTCTTGGCAGATCGTCACGCACAAAGCTCCAGTTTAGCATAGTCACAGGACCTGTTAGCATGCCCTTCATTACGTGTTTTGTGATGCTTTGAGCGTATTTCATCCACTTAACAGTCATCGGCTCTGGGCGGCTTACATCACCAAAGAGAAGTGGTGGTTTGACGCAGCGGCTGCCGTAGCTTTGTACCCAGCCATTTTGGCTAAATGCATATCCACTGATCTGCTCGCCAAAGTACTCAACCATGTCGTTTCTCTCTGGCTCGCCATGTACTAGCACGTCTAGGCCGATATCTTCTTGGAATTTCACGCAGTGATCGATGTATTTTTTGATGCCAGCTTCATAAGCAGCCGCGTCGATCTCACCTTTTTTGAAATTTTGGCGAAGTACGCGAAGATCAACCGTTTGAGGGAAGCTACCTATCGTTGTTGTTGGCAAGATGCCGTATTTTAGTGTTTCGCGTTGAATTTTGATGCGATCTTCAAATTTCTCATCACGCTCAAATTTGCTTAAATTTTTGATGCGTTTTTGAACGCTTTCAGAGTGGATGAGCTTTGAAGTAGCACGGGTTTTAACGGCATTTTTGTTCTCTTCGTAAATTTTTGCCTCAGCCTCATTTAGCTTCTCGCCGTTTGCCAGTTTTGTGATGATCTTGATCTCATCAAGCTTCTCAACCGCAAAGCTTAGCCAGCTTTTGATCTCAGGGTTTAAATTCTCTTCATATTTTAGCGTGTATGGTACGTGAAGAAGCGAGCACGAAGTACCGATGTAAAAGTCTTTGCCGCCTATTTTCTCTGAAATTTCACGAACAAGTTTTACTTTTTCATCGATGTTGCTTTTCCAGATATTTCTGCCGTCGATCACGCCAGCAAATAGCGTCAAATGGCTGTTTTTGATAGTCTCAAGTGCTTCGAAATTTCTCTTGCCATGGATGAAGTCAAGTGCGATGCCGTAAATTTTAGTTTTAGCCACTTCGCTAACTGCTTTAATCGCATGCTCAAAATATGTCGCAAACACGATCTTGATGTTGTTTGCAACGCCTGTTAGCTCGTTATAAACCTTAGTTATAAGTGGCAAAAGATCGCTTTCATTTTTGTCAGTTACAAAGATCGGCTCGTCAAACTGCACTAAAATTTCATCATCAAGCTTAGAAATTTGCTCAAGTAGCTTTTTATACTCGCCTACAAGCGCGTCAAGGTGCTTAAATGGGCAGCTGCCGTCAGTCGTCTTTGAAAGGGCCAAAAATGTGATAGGACCGATCAAATTTACCTTGCCTTTTACGCCGTTAGCCTTCGCCTCTTTGTATTCATTTAGAATTTTGTCCGCTTTTAGGCTAAATTTACTCTCGCTGCTAAGCTCTGGCACGATGTAGTGGTAGTTTGTGTTAAACCACTTTGTCATCTCCATCGCAACGCCATTTTTATTGCCTCTTGAGCAAGCAAAATATTGCTCTAAGCCGCTTAAATTTGCAAATCTTGGAGGCGTAGCGCCAAAAGCGATGATGTTATCAAGCATTAGGTCGTAAAATGAAAAATCATTAACGCTAATAGCCAAAATTCCAGCGTCTTGTTGATATTTCCAGTGTCTTTGGCGAAGTGTCTTTGCAGTCTCTTGCAAATTCTCTTCACTAAAGCCCTCTTTACCAGCCCAAAAGCCCTCTAACGCGCGCTTTAACTCTCTTTTTTCTCCGATTCTTGGAAAACCTAAAACATAACTTTTTATCATTTTTATCCTTTTTAAATTTCTATTTTAAATTAAATCTGTACCCTGCGCAGCAACCTTGAACGTGCAGTGGGGTAGGTGGGGGTTTGGGGG
>NZ_PIRR01000064.1:0-6626 GCF_003048555.1 Campylobacter concisus
AGATAAAATCTCTGATAAAAAGTAAGTTGGAATATTTAGTAAAACTAAAAACACCTTTGCTAGATTTATAATCCATTTTCTTTTAAATAAACTATAACACCAAATTAATATGCCTGAACAAAACAATAATATACCCACAAACGTCATAATTGAAGTAATTATACTACTTTGAAATTTTGGCGTTAAAATCATGGAGAGGGCTATTATAAAAATCCCAAAAAAGTAGAATTTAGCCTCAAGGCTTTCAAGTTTAGCCTTGAAGTAGTTTAAAATTTTACTTAAAGTTTCTTGGATAAATTTTATGATCTTAGACTTCATACCTCTCGCCGGGTTTCATTTCGATTATCTCCCATGGCAACCCCTGCTTATTTAGCTCATCCATGAAAGGCTTGGCGTCGAAATTTTCCATATTAAAGACGCCTTTTCCGCTCCAAATGCCCTTTGCGACCATCATCGAGCCGATCATCGCAGGCACGCCCGTCGTGTAGCTCACCGCCTGCGCGCCCGTCTCGGAGTAGCAAGCCTCGTGGTCGCAGACGTTATAGATATAAACCTGGCGCTCTTTGCCGTCCTTGAACCCACGTATCACACAGCCAATGTTGGTTTTACCCTTCGTGCGAGGACCGAGGCTCGCAGGATCAGGCAGCAAGGTCTTTAGAAACTGTATCGGCACGATTTTTACGCCGTTGTGCTCAACCTCGTCGATGCGCAGCATGCCGACGTTTTCTAGGCATTTCATGTGGGTTAGATAGCTTTGTCCGAAGGTCATGAAAAAGCGGATTCGCTTTAATCCTTTGATGTTTTTAACGAGGCTTTCTAGCTCCTCGTGGTAGAGCAGGTAGCTATCTTTGACGCCGACTTTGGGGTAGTCCCATTTAAACATTATCTGCATCGGCTCGGTTTCTTTCCACTCGCCGCACTCCCAGTAGCGGCCCTTTGCGCTTACTTCGCGCAGGTTGATTTCGGGGTTGAAATTCGTCGCGAACGGATAGCCGTGATCTCCTGCGTTGCAGTCTAGGATGTCGATTTCGTGGATCTCGTCAAATAGATTTTGCTGCGCGTAGGCGCAAAATACGTTCGTCACGCCCGGATCAAAGCCGCTTCCCAGCAGCGCCATCGTATTTGCGGCTTTAAACTCGCCGTCCTTCGCCCACTGTAGCTTATATTCAAATTTGGCGGTATCGGGGTGCTCGTAGTTTGCGGTGTCGATGTATGGGATGCCGGCGCGAGAGCACGCGTCCATGAGGGTTAGGTCTTGATACGGTAGCGCGACGTTTAGCAGTAGCTCGGCGCCCGTTTTTTTGATGAGCGCGACCACGGCGTCGGTATCGTCCGCGTCGATCTGGGCGGTATCGATAGTGACGCCTAGGCGGTCTTTGATAAATTTAGCGATAGTATCGCACTTGCTTTTGGTGCGGCTTGCAAGGGTGATCTTGTTAAAAACGTCCGCGTTCATCGCGCATTTTACGGTCGCGACTTGGCTTACGCCTCCTGCGCCTATGATTAAGATATTTGACATTTGGGCTCCTTTAAATTTTAGTGATTTTAGCAAATTTAAGATGAATTTTAAGAGACGGGGTGCTATTAATTATAAAGTTGGATATGGCCAGCACAAAGTCTAACAAGAAAGACAAAAAGCAGATAGCACTAACACAGATAAGTAGCATATCGATTGCTGGCGGCAGAAAATTAAATTTACCTCCTGATAACGCACGATGAATTTTCTCTCAAATTCTATTTTTTAGTTTGAGATAGATTGTATAAGAAATAAGCTTAAATTTTTTAGGTTTAATTTTTTACTAAAATTTGAGTGCCTAAATTTATTCTAAAGCATACAACGATACATTATCAAGTTAGCTGTTTTAGGTATAATCAACATATTTAAATCTAGAAAAATATCGCAACCGATTTAAAAAACTTGGATGGATTAGCGCCTGGCAAGAGGACACAAAAAGAGGCAACAATGATTGAAAATGGCAAGCAAAGACCGAATAAAAAAGAGGTAGAAGCATTAACTCTTTTTTATAATAGATTTTATTTTTTATATGATGAAATTTCTAATGAAAATTTTAAAACTCAAGAGCCATGCTTTAGATTTTATAGACTCAGAGAAGCATTTTCGGTATTTAAAGAGATTTCTAATTATGAACCAATTAAAGAATATTTAAAGTGGATGAAAAAAGGAGGACGACCTTTTTTTGAAGGATTGATTGCCGATGATCTATTTAGTTTTATTAGAAACCTCTTATTGCACTTTCCTATTTTTGACACATGGGATGAAGTATATATAAATAAAAGTCTTGCCACTTGGGATAAGGCTGGGCAAATAAATAAATTTCTCACCAAGGCAAAAGAATATAAAATTGATGATAAATCAGAGGTCAAATATAGAATATGGGAGACAAAAAAGAAGAAAATGACTTATTTTTCTGTTAAATTTCCCAGTGAATATAATGAAATAACAAATATTTATCTAAAAGATATAATCGCAGAAGAGATGGGTATGAAATTTTGCATGGCGCTAATGAGGCAGATAATTGATACTCAAATCGAAAATCCAGAAGAAGACATAAAAATAATGTCACAAGTTTATTTGCCAAGAAATAATAATGATTTATGAGGCAATACTGAACAAAATTTGCTTTTAATCGCTACAATAGCGCGAAATTTTAAAGGTAAAAACATGAAGAAAATTTTGCCATTTTTAGCGCCTATTTGCCTCTTTGCAAGTAGCTGTGACGAGCTAATACAAGAGAGTGTGAGGGAGTTTTATAAAAGCGATAGAAATTTGGAGAGAGCCATAAATTTATCCGAGCAGGCGACTGATGTCTGCTTAAAAGAGGGCAACACCGAGCAGGCGATCACTTCGCTCATAAATGGCGCTAGCATGTGCATGGTAAATAAAGAGCCACAAAAGACGCTAGAGCTCTCGCAAAAAGCCCTAGAGCTCGCGGCAAACGTTAGCGACAAGCTGCTACTAGCTCGCTCTTATCATAGCCTAGGTGCGGCACAAAAGGTGCTAGGCAGATACGACGAAGCACTTGCTAATTTTCAAGAAGCTCTAAAAATTTATGACAACGCGCCAAATGCCCCAATGAACGACGAACTCATCTGTATAAAAGGCATCGCTAGCGCCTACTACCTAAAAAACGACTTTGACAAAGCCCACGAAAACCACCTTTTAGCGCTAAATTTACTTGATATCACGCCGGAGTTAAGTGGCAACGAGCTTGTGCGATCAGAGCTGTTAATAGAGCTTGCTAACGACCTAGCAAAGCTTAATCAAAAGGACGAAGCTGCCCAAAACTACAAAAAAGTGCTTGAAATTTTAAATAGCAAAGAGCAAAACCCTCGCGCACAAGATCTTTTAGAGCAAGCCAACAAAGGACTAAAGGAGCTTAACTAAAATTTTTCTTTAGGCTTTTTAGTACAAAATTTGCAAGCTCAAGTCCCTTTGAACGGTGAGAAATTTCAAGCTTCGTCTCATTATCTAGCTCGCCAAGCGTTTTAGTAAAGCCATCTGGGATAAAGAGCGCGTCATAGCCAAAGCCATTTGTACCACGCTCCTCGTTTATCGCCTTGCCATACATAAAGCCATGCGTCGTGTAATCACCAAATTTTGAGCTAATGGCGATACAGGCGGTGTAGTGAGCTGGTGAGCTCTTTAAATTTAGCACCTTTAGCTTGCTAATTAACTTTGCTCTGTTGTTTGCGTCATCTGCGTTCTTGCCGCATACCTTGCCATTTTCATCAAGGTCAAAATAGCGCGCAGAGTAGATCCCGGGCTCGCCACCAAGTGCATCCACACTAATGCCACTATCATCGCTAAGAGCGATAAATTCGCCCTCAAGCCCTTGCTCTTTAAGCTTTGCAAAAACAGCTTTTGACTTTATGAGTGCATTTTGCTGAAAAGTGCTGCCATCTTCAACAATCTCAAATGGCTTTACAATCTCGCTTAAGGCGTAAATTTCATAGCCTTTTAAATACTCTTTTATCTCTTTTACTTTGTCTAAATTTGATGTCGCAAGCACGATCTTCATTGCAAGAGCTCCTTAATTTTTGGGCGTATTTTACAAAAAAGTAGATTAAATTTTTAAATTTAAATTAGCGTTAAAATGATAAACTTAGTCCTTTTAAAAATAAGGAAAATTTTATGTTAAAAAGCGTTTTACCACTATCTTTTATCATAGCAAGCAGATTTTTAGGTCTTTTTATAGTTTTGCCAGTGCTTAGCCTTTATGCCTTAAATTTACGCGGAGCAAACGAGTTTTTAGTAGGGCTAATAGTAGGCGTCTATGCGATCTCGCAGATGATATTTCAGGTGCCTTTTGGAGCGCTCTCGGATAGGATAGGACGCAAAAAAACATTAACAATCGGACTTTTGGTTTTTATCATCGGCTCAATAATTTGTGCACATACAAGCGATATTTTTACCATGCTATTTGGTAGATTTTTACAAGGTGTAGGTGCTATCGGAGCAGTTGCAACTGCGATGATAAGTGACTATATAACAGAAGAAAAACGCTCAAAAGCCATGGCGATAATGGGAGCTTTTATAGGGCTTAGCTTCACGCTTTCGATGGTGCTTGGGCCGCTTCTTGCCAAAGACTACGGACTTTCAAGTCTCTTTTACCTAAGTGCCGCTCTTAGCCTACTTTGCATTGTACTTCTTTACACCGTTGTGCCAAAAGAGATAAAAGTGAGCGCTAAAAGTGAAAAAGTACCATTTGGTAAGCTTTTTTTACAAAAAGACTACATGATCATAAATTTCACCTCTTTTATGCAAAAGATGCTAGCAAGCATCGCATTTTTGGTGATCCCTATCGTTTTAGTAAAAGAGTACGGTTACGAGAGTAGCGAGCTTTACAAGGTCTATACACTTGGTGCAGTGCTTGGCTTTTTGGCTATGGGGTTAGCTGGCGCCCTTGGCGATGGCAAGGGGCTTAGCAAGGTCATCTTGATAGCTGGTACGCTACTTTTTGCTCTAACCTACACTATTTTTGCCATTAGCTTTACACTTTTTATCTTCGTTTTGGGAGTTGCTATATTTTTTATAGGATTTAACCTTCACGAGCCCATCATGCAATCAACTGCGACAAAATTTGTAAAATCCTCACAAAAAGGCTCAGCCCTTGGTGTATTTAATTCATTTGGTTATTTAGGAAGCTTTGTTGGAGGTGCGTTTGGTGGATATATCTTGCACGCCTTTGGCTTTAAAGTGCTTGCCATCATCTGCGTGGTGCTTTGCGTGATATGGCTTATTTTACTCTTTAGCCTAAGCGACCCAAGAATTTTTAAAAATATCTATCTAAGCCCTGAAGTAAGCTTAAATTTAGAGCTACTAAATAGCCAAAAAGGTGTAGTCGATTATTACAAAAACGAGAAAAATCAAGTGATCAAATTTGACTCTCGCCTAACAAGCGAGGCTGCTTTAAAAGAGAGTTTGAAGTTTTGATCTACGACATCATCATCGTTGGTGCTGGTGCTAGCGGGCTCTTTTTAGGAGCAAATTTAAAGGGTAAAAAGGTTGCCATCTTAGAAAAAAATAGCAACGCTGGCAAAAAGATCCTAGCAAGTGGCGGAGGCAGATGCAACATCACAAACCGCTTTGTAAGCGCTAAAAACTATCTTGGAGAGCAAAAATTTATAGAGCAAATTTTAAAAGTACTGACTCCAGAGCAAATTTTAAAATTTTTTAGCGAGCTTAAATTTAGTGAGCAAAAGCAAAATCAATTTTTCTGTGATGGCGGTGCAAAGAGCGTTTTAAACGTGCTTTTGAAAAGACAAAATGCAGATATTTTTTATAACAAAGAAGTTCTTGGCGCTAAAAAAGTAGATGAAATTTTTGAAATTGTGACAAAAGATGAAAAATTTAGAGCTAGAAATTTAGTCATCGCAAGTGGAGGATTAAGCTACAAAGCCCTTGGCGCAAGTGACATTGGCTATAAAATAGCAAATAATTTTGGTATTGAAACATCAGCTCTTGCACCTGCACTTGTTGGATTTAGCGTGCAAAAAGATGAGTTTTGGTTTAAAGAACTTAGTGGCGTTAGCCTAAACGCCGAAGTGGAGATAAATAGCAAAAATGAAAGCTATAAATTTAGTGGCAATCTACTTTTTACACATAGGGGCATAAGCGGTCCGGCGATACTAAATGCCTCGCTATTTTGGCAAAAGGGGCGAATTTGCGTAAATTTTTTGCCCAAATTTAGTGAGAAAAATTTAATAAATGGCAAAAAGCAACTTAGTTCTGTTTTGCCCTTACCAAAGAGATTTGTGCTAGAGTTTTTAAGAAATTTTGGCTTAAAAGACAGAGCTTTTTATGAATTTAGCGATAATGAGAGACAAATCATAAAAAGGCTTTTTGCTTATGAATTTGCCCCAGCTGGGACATTTGGCTTTGAAAGAGCGGAAGTTACAAAAGGTGGCGTAAAGAGTGAATTTTTAGATGAAAATTTACAAGCTTATAACGTTAAGGGACTTTATTTTGTTGGTGAGGTCTTGGACATCACTGGCATGCTTGGCGGATATAACTTACATTTTGCATTTGCAAGCGCTCTAAAGGTGGCTAGGGTCTTAAATCTATGATCTTCTAAAAGTCAGCTAATTTTAGATAAATTTTCATA
>NZ_PIRR01000065.1:0-6454 GCF_003048555.1 Campylobacter concisus
TAACCCTCCTTCAAATTTTCAACGCAGTAAATGATAAAGAAAAACTTTTCAAGATCCACTCTGACTCACCTAAAGCTTGCCCACTTGGTGGCAAGATCGAAGGCCTCTTAACCAACCACTTCCTAAAAGCACAAGAAGCTTTAGAGGATAGTTTAAGGAGTATTACTTTACAAGATCTATTAGATGAGCTTATTAATTTATAAAATTTAAAAAGTAGATAAACTAAGTTATAGAATTTAAAAAGTAGGCTGATATATAAAAAACCAATCTATTTTTTATTAGGAACGCTATGCGCTCCTAACTATTTTTATATACTTTATGTAAGAATTTTTATAAATTTCTAGATTTATTACTCTTTGCTCTTCTCTTTTTTAGCTTTACTCTTTTTCTCTGCTTTATCTTTTAGCTTTTCTTTCTTATCTTTTATCTCTTTTATACTATCATCTTTAGCACTATCTTTTTTCTCTTTTGCTTCATCACTCTTTTTACTTGCTTTTTCTTTTATCTCATCTTTTTTAGATTTTATTTTTGATTTTGTGTCATCTATCTTTGTAGTGCCTGATACTGATATATCTGATTTTAAATTTTCAAATGTCTTATCGCCTATACCATTTACATTTTTTATATCTTCTATTGAGTTAAATTTATTTGCTTTTCTATACTCTATTATTGCATCTGCCTTTGAAGAACCTATACCATCTAAGCTCATTAACTCTTCTTTTGTGGCAGTGTTTAAATTTATGGCTGCTAGTAATGTAGAAGCTGCTGCTAATAGTGAGAATATAATCTTTTTCATTTTTGTCCTTTTTGGGTAAATTTGGGTTTGGAGTCTATCATATTTGGTGTTTTTAGTCAACACTCGTATAAAAGTATAAACTAAGAGATATTTATAAGCATAGAGATAAAGAGTCTGATTATTTAAAAATATAAATAAATGTAAGATTTGATATTTTATTATAAATTAAGAAATAAATATTAAAAGATGATTGTTTAGATAAAGAAGATTAAAAATTAACAAAGCCCGCAACGACCTACTTTTCCAACATCCCAGTAAGGGAGAGTATCATCAGCCAGGACGAGCTTAGCTTCTTGGTTCGAGATGGAGCAAGGCGTTTCCTCGTCTGTATAGTAACGGGCAGTGTTAAATAAAAGATATATCATATAAATCTCTTATTTAACACTACTTGATAAAGTTAAAAGTCATAAACAAAGTTTTATAAAAACATATCTTATTAAGTTTTTATCCTTAACAAGGAAGTGATGCTTATTAAAAGATAAGCAGACGAGCTATTAGTACTGGTCAGCTAAAGGACTTTCATCCATTACACACCCAGCCTATCAAACACATAGTCTATATGAGCTCTTAAAAGAAGATTCATCTTGGAGTTGGCTTCCTGCTTAGATGCTTTCAGCAGTTATCACATCCCAACATAGCTACCGAGCGGTGCTCTTGGCAGAACAACTCGTACACCAGTGGTTGGTTCGACCCGGTCCTCTCGTACTAGGGTCAACTCTCCTCAATCTTCTTGCGCCCACGGCAGATAGGGACCGAACTGTCTCACGACGTTCTGAACCCAGCTCGCGTACCGCTTTAAATGGCGAACAGCCATACCCTTGGGACCTGCTCCAGCCCCAGGATGCGATGAGCCGACATCGAGGTGCCAAACCTCCCCGTCGATGTGAGCTCTTGGGGGAGATCAGCCTGTTATCCCCGGGGTACCTTTTATCCTTTGAGCGATGGCCCTTCCACACAGAACCACCGGATCACTAAGACCGACTTTCGTCTCTGCTTGACGTGTATGTCTCGCAGTTAAGCTGGCTTATGCCTTTATACTCTACGAACGATTTCCAACCGTTCTGAGCCAACCTTTGTAAGCCTCCGTTACATTTTGGGAGGCGACCGCCCCAGTCAAACTACCCACCAGACATTGTCCTACTTGAGGATAACTCAAGCTAGTTAGCTATCAGAATAAAAAAGAGTGGTATCTCAACAACGGCTCACCATAAACTGGCGTCTATGGATCAAAGCCTCCCACCTATCCTGCACATTTTTATCCCAATAGCAGTGTCAAGCTGTAGTAAAGGTCCACGGGGTCTTTCCGTCTTGCCGCGGGTAGGAGGAATTTTCACCTCCACTACAATTTCACTGGATCCCTCTTCGAGACAGCTCCCATCTCGTTACGCCATTCATGCAGGTCGATATTTAATCGACAAGGAATTTCGCTACCTTAGGACCGTTATAGTTACGGCCGCCGTTTACTCGGGCTTCGATCAAACGCTTCGCAGAGCTAACGTCATCAATTAACCTTCGAGCACCGGGCAGGCGTCACACCCTATACATCCTCTTACGAGTTAGCAGAGTGCTGTGTTTTTGGTAAACAGTCGGGAGGGACTCTTTGTTGTAACCTTCAATGCTTACGGAGTAAATCCTTCACAAAGTTAGGCACACCTTATACCGAAGATACGGTGCTATTTTGCAGAGTTCCTTGAAGAGAGTTCTTCCACGCGCCTTAGAATACTCATCCCACCCACCTGTGTCGGTTTACGGTACGGGCAACTATAACTAAACTTAGAAACTTTTCTTGGCTCGACAGTATCGGCAATTCGCTATCCATTCCGAAGAACTTCAAACGCCTGTGGGGTCTCGGCTTAAAAAGATCCGGATTTGCCTGGATCTTAACCTACACCTTTCGACTAGCACTACCATCCGCTAGCTTGCTTAACTCTAAGCGTCCTTCCATCGCACATTATAGTTGGCATTGGAATATTAACCAATTTTCCATCGCATACCCCTTTCGGACTTTGCTTAGGACCCGGCTAACCCTACGATGACGAGCATCGCGTAGGAAACCTTGGGTTTACGGCGTTGGGGATTCTCACCCCAATTATCGCTACTCATGCCTGCATGCTCACTTGTATTCGCTCCAGCACTCCTTACCGGTATACCTTCAACGCAAATACAACGCTCTCCTACCACTTAGTAAAACTAAGTCTAAAGCTTCGGTACTCATTTTAGCCCCGTTATATTTTCCGCGCAGAATCACTAGACCAGTGAGCTATTACGCTTTCTTTAAAGGATGGCTGCTTCTAAGCCAACCTCCTGGTTGTTTAAGTAACTCCACATCGTTTTCCACTTAAATGAGATTTAGGGACCTTAGCTGTTAGTCTGGGTTGTTCCCCTCTCGACGACGGATTTTATCACTCGCCGCCTGACTGCCATGATTACACACTAGGTATTCGGAGTTTGATAGGGTTTGGTACATTGGTGTATGCCCTAGCCCATTCAGTGCTCTACCCCCCAGTGTTACTACATGACGCTATACCTAAATATATTTCGGAGAGAACCAGCTATCACGATGTTTGATTGGCCTTTCACCCCTATCCACAAGTCATCCCATAGCTTTTCAACGCTAGCGGGTTCGGTCCTCCACCGGCTCTTACACCGGTTTCAACCTGCTCATGGATAGATCACATCGTTTCGGGTCTGCAACGTCTGACTAAACGCCCTATTAAGACTCGCTTTCGCTACGGCTCCGGGTTTCCTTAACCTCGCCAGACATCACAACTCGCAGGCTCATTATGCAAAAGGCAGTCCATCACCCTGATAAATCATAGGGCTCTGAATGATTGTAAGCAAATGGTTTCAGGTTCTATTTCACTCTGATCACCTCAGTTCTTTTCACCTTTCCCTCACGGTACTTGTGCACTATCGGTCTAGTAGTAGTATTTAGGGTTGGATAGTGGTCTACCCAGCTTCAGACAGAATATCACGTGTTCCGCCCTACTCAGGATACTGCTAAGTAAAACAAAGCTTTCATATACGGGAGTATCACCCTCTATGCTTAATCTTTCCAAATTATTCTATTAGCTAAGTTTAGTCTATATTGCAGTCCTACAACCCCGTTAGTAAACTAACGGTTTGCCCTCTTACGCGTTCGCTCGCCGCTACTAGCGTAATCTCTTTTGATTTCTTTTCCTGAGGGTACTAAGATGTTTCAATTCCCCTCGTTCGCTCCATATTAGGTAGTTAAGCTCGCGCTTAACTGGGTTGCCCCATTCAGAAATTCCCGGATCAAAGCCCCTTGACGGCTCCCCGAGACTTATCGCAGCCTGGCACGTCTTTCATCGCCTCTACTAGCCAAGGCATCCACCACTTGCTCTTTGTAGCTTACCTTTTCTATATTAGATTATTCTAATTCGCATCACTTCCTTGTTAAAGATAACTTTATGTTACTATATTTAAATTCTAGCTCTCAAGACGGAAAGCATTGACTACTATTTAGATAAGTTTTAAATCCTAAATAGATTGTGATGTCAAACTTTTGCATTAAATGCAAAGAGAATAGAAATTTAAATCTTTAACAAGTCCTGTAAAATTGTTTTTAAAACTTGCTTGTGACTATTAACAATATTAATTAAAAGAACATTTAGACAAAAGTCTAATTAGAAAGTTTAATTTTTAAGCTCTCTAATTAGACTTAATATAGTTAAACTATTTTATGGTGGAGAATAGCGGGATCGAACCGCTGACCTCCTGCGTGCAAAGCAGGCGCTCTCCCAGCTGAGCTAATTCCCCAATTAAATTCTCTGGTGGGCCTAACAAGACTTGAACTTGTGACCTCACCCTTATCAGGGGTGCACTCTAACCAGCTGAGCTATAGGCCCCTATAGGTCTATCAATCTTTCAAAACTAAACAAGGATGATTGAGAATATCTTTCTTATAGATATCTTGTGAGAGAATATCTATATGTACTCTAGAAAGGAGGTGATCCAACCGCAGGTTCTCCTACGGTTACCTTGTTACGACTTCACCCCAGTCGCTGATTCCACTGTGGACGGTAACTAATTTAGTATTCCGGCTTCGAGTGAAATCAACTCCCATGGTGTGACGGGCGGTGAGTACAAGACCCGGGAACGTATTCACCGTAGCATGGCTGATCTACGATTACTAGCGATTCCGGCTTCATGGAGTCGAGTTGCAGACTCCAATCCGAACTGGGACATATTTTATAGATTTGCTCCATCTCGCGATATTGCTTCTCATTGTATATGCCATTGTAGCACGTGTGTCGCCCCGGACATAAGGGCCATGATGACTTGACGTCGTCCACACCTTCCTCCTCCTTACGAAGGCAGTCTCATTAGAGTGCTCAGCCGAACTGTTAGCAACTAATGACGTGGGTTGCGCTCGTTGCGGGACTTAACCCAACATCTCACGACACGAGCTGACGACAGCCGTGCAGCACCTGTCTTAACATTTCTGCAAGCAGACACTCTTCTATCTCTAGATGATTTGTTAGATATCAAGTCCGGGTAAGGTTCTTCGCGTATCTTCGAATTAAACCACATGCTCCACCGCTTGTGCGGGTCCCCGTCTATTCCTTTGAGTTTTAATCTTGCGACCGTACTCCCCAGGCGGTATACTTAATCCGTTAGGTGCATTACTGCCAAGACTAGCTTAGCAACAACTAGTATACATCGTTTAGGGCGTGGACTACCAGGGTATCTAATCCTGTTTGCTCCCCACGCTTTCACGCATTAGCGTCAGTTGAGTTCCAGCAGATCGCCTTCGCAATGGGTATTCCTGGTGATCTCTACGGATTTTACCCCTACACCACCAATTCCATCTGCCTCTCCCTCACTCTAGATTACCAGTTTCCCAAGCAGTTCTATGGTTAAGCCATAGGATTTCACAAGAGACTTGATAATCCGCCTACGCGTCCTTTACGCCCAGTGATTCCGAGTAACGCTTACACCCTCCGTATTACCGCGGCTGCTGGCACGGAGTTAGCCGGTGCTTATTCGTTAGGTACCGTCATTGTTCTTCCCTAACAAAAGGAGTTTACGCTCCGAAAAGTGTCATCCTCCACGCGGCGTTGCTGCTTCAGGGTTTCCCCCATTGAGCAATATTCCCTACTGCTGCCTCCCGTAGGAGTCTGGACCGTGTCTCAGTTCCAGTGTGACTGATCATCCTCTCAGACCAGTTATGCGTCATAGCCTTGGTGAGCCATTACCTCACCAACTAGCTGATACAATATAGCCTCATCCTACACCGAAAAACTTTCCCTATCTAACTTATGTAAGATAGGAGTATAGAGTATTAGCAGCCGTTTCCAACTGTTGTCCTCTAGTGTAGGGCAGATTAGCTATACATTACTCACCCGTGCGCCACTAACTCATAAGAGCAAGCTCTTACTTGTCCGTTCGACTTGCATGTATTAGGCACGCCGCCAGCGTTCACTCTGAGCCAGGATCAAACTCTCCATATTAATTACCTAGCAAAATTTATTTGATAGGATTTTATTATGAAGTTTTTAATCAAAAAAACTTTTAGTTTTATTTATTGGTTTGTCTAATCTATTATAAATTATAAAATAATAGACTGGCTCAATCGATCACTTGTTTAGATTTCAAAGATTGACTAATAGTTTAACAATTGTAAGTTAAAAGAAC
>NZ_PIRR01000066.1:0-6229 GCF_003048555.1 Campylobacter concisus
ATATTTAAGATTTGTTTTAGTAACATTTCAGATGTAAAATTTTTGTAAAAGGAGTAAAAATTGAGTTACAAAATCTCGGTTGCAACATGTGCTGCACTTTTGATGTGCAGTGGTTTTTTAAGTCAAGTTTTTGCTGTGCAAACGACAAAGCTTAAGGGTATTGAAGTAAATTCAGTTGGTGACAACATCAGCGAGAGTGGCATCGATGAAGGAATTTTAAGCAAAAGAGTCGCTGCTGGTCCTTTGGCTGATAAAAAAGTTATAGATATGCCTTATCAAGTAAATACGATCTCAAAAGAGGTTCTTGATAACCAAGGTGTTCAAGGTTTTGAAGATGCAGTTAGATACTTCCCTTCAGCACAAATTCAATATCGTGGTGGTGGCGATGTTGGTCGTCCTCAAACTCGCGGTTTTCAAGGTTCAGTCGTAGGTAACGTTCTTTGGGATGGTTTTTACTCTACATCAACCACAGCTATACCTATGGCGATGTTTGAGAGCTTACAAATCTAAAACGGACTTGCTGGCTCACTTTATGGTGGTGCTACGCCTTCTGGATATTTCCTCTACTCTCGCAAGCGCCCAGTTCCGCTTCAAAACATCATCTGGACTGATTATAGCTCAAGGTCAAATTTGGGCGTAGGTCTTGATACTTCAAATAAATTTGAAAAAGTCGGATATAGAGGCGTCTTTTACTACTCAGACGGAGAAAAGAATGCCAAAGATAGTAAATTTTCTCGTCGTTTAGCCTCACTTGGACTTGATTTTTACCTTACAGAGGATTTGACACTTGAGACAAACTTTAGCCACTATGAGCATAAAAACTCAGGTATGCCAGGTGGATTTAGTATGCCATTAACAAACGGAGTTGCAGACTTTGATGTACCAAGCCCTGTAAAAGATACTAAAAGAGGACTTGAGCAAACATTTGGTGGCAATCACCTTAAAACAACGACAGCTAGCGTAAAACTAAAATATGCTCCAACAGAGAACTGGTACTTTGAAGGTGGCTATCAGTGGCAAAAGGCTATCCGTGATATGTATGGCACCGATGGAAAATTCTTAAATCAAAATGGAGATTATGAAGTTACTAAAAGTGGTGGCAGTGGTGCATCTGGTAGATTTGATGTAGACAGCTGGTTTTTAAAAGGTTTGACAAATTTTGAAACAGGTCCTTTATCGCATAATTTTGCCGTAGCTACAAATGGATACCGCTGGACTATTTATAGTGCTAGAAATAGTGGCGGTAGAGCAAATCTTGGCACGTCAAATTTGTATAACCCAAGAATCTTTAACGATCCACATGTGGCAAAAGGAAGTGGTAGATATAAAAGTAGTAGTAGCGATATGAAAAATATATCTGTTGTTGATGATATTAAATTTAATGACTACTTCAGCTCTATCTTATCAGTTTCAAGAAGCTGGTTTACAAGCTATAAGCTAGATCCATCTAAAGAGAAAAACTATGATAAAAGTGGCTTTAACTACGGTGCAAGCCTTGTCTATAAGCCAGTTGAAAACGTAAGCCTTTATACTACTTATGCAGATAGTATCTCAAATGAACAATCAACTTATACTTTTAGAAGAGGACCTAGAGCAGGCGAGACTTTAACAGTAGAGCCTATTAGAAGTAAACAATATGAGATCGGTGCAAAAGCAAGACTAGGTGAGCTTGATCTATCAGCTGCGATCTTTGAGATCAAACGCCCGGTAGCATACCTAGTCGGTAGCGGAGCAAATGCAGAGTATAAAATTCAAGGTACACAAAGAAACCGTGGCTTTGAGCTAACTACTGGCGGAAAGCTTGTTGATACTTTAAGTATGTATGGTGGCTTTACGCTTCTTAATGCTAAGATAAAAAATGCTAAAGATGGCGTGTCTGAGGGTAAAACAGTTATCGGTGAGCCAAAATTTCAAGCAAATGTCTTATTTGACTACGCTGTGCCAAATACAAACAAACTTGCATTTACAACAAATTTCCACTACACAGGCAAACGCTACATCGACAATGCCAACGCTCATAGCGTAAATGGCTACTTCACAACAGATGTTGGGGCTAGATATACTACAAAAGCTTGGCTAGGCAAAGAGACAACTATAAGATTTGACATAAATAACCTCTTTGATAAAAAATACTGGGCAGGAATGTTCCCATCTGGTGTGGATGGTGCAGTTGCTGGACGCGGAACTTCACTTTTCTTAGGACAAAGCAGAACCTTCATGCTTTCAGCTCAGGTTAAATTCTAAAACCAAAACTAAAGCCAAATTTATTTTGGCTTTAGGCTCTTTAAATTTACCCTTTTCGTAGGGCAGATTTAAATAACCAAAGGGAGAGAGATGCAAGGGCTAGTTGATTATCAAGCGATTTTGGAGCGAGTGTTTTTGCCTACTTTACAAAAAGTAAAAGGCAAAGATGGTGGCGTAAATTGGGATGATTACGCAGATATGTATAACGAGATGACCGGCATGGAGGCCGGCTCGACGCTAAATTTACTCTCGCTTTTGCCGCTTAGCAAGGAAGATAGCGTGCTTGACGTAGGCTGCGGTCCGGCAAGGCTTAGCGTGCCGCTGGCAAAAAAAGGTAAAAAGCGTAAGCGCGCTCGATCCTTTCGCAAAAATGCTTGAACACGCTAAGCAAAACGCAAAACAAGCCGGCGTGGATAATATAAATTTTATACAAAAAAGCTGGAGCGACGAAGAAGAGGTAAAAGACCTGCCAAAACACGACATCGTGATCGCGTCTCGTTCGCTCGGGCTTTTTGATATAAAAAAGCTTTGTAAATTCGCTAAAAAATACGTAGTCATGACCTCGTTTTTAATGGATCATCCAAGCCTAAAAGATATCTGGCAAGACTTCTTAAAAGGGATAAAAGATGAAAACGAGGCAGGACTAAGCGATAGGAGATTTGGCTATAACTTTATCTTTAATATCGCTTACGACATGGGAGTAAATCCAAATTTAAAGATAATAGACACCATTTTTGAGAGGGATTTTGCTAGCCTTGAAGAGGCGTTTTCTTATTTTAGATTCGTAGGCGAGATCGCGCCTGAAAAAGAAGAAATTTATAAAGAAAATGTAAAAAGCTACCTCACAAAGACCAAAAGCGGCTTTAAATTTAAAAGAGAGACGAGGAGCTATCTTATCTGGTGGGACGTGCGGGAGATGAAATTTGAGTAGCCAAAAGATCATTTTCGCATTATTTGCGCTTCTTTTGCTTGTGCTCTTTTTTTTCATTAGGTATCGGACGCTACGAGATAAGCTACGCTCAAATTTTTGAGTTTATAAGATCGGCCATTTTAAACGAGCAGCCAAGCGACGAGCAAGGATACACAGTCTTTACGCTCATTCGCTTGCCAAGGGTGCTTTTTGCCATCCTTGTCGGTGCAGCGCTTGCTAGCTCTGGAGCTGTCTATCAAGGTCTTTTTAAAAACCCTCTAGTCTCGCCCGACATCCTTGGTGTCTCAAGTGGCGCAGCCGTGGGGGCGAGCGTGGCTATCATTTTAAATTTTAACTACATAGGCGTGCAGCTTAGTGCCTTTGGCTGCGGTCTGTTTGCTGTTTTTGCTGTTGTTTTTATAAGTAGCGTCATCGCAAAGGGCAGACTAAATTTACTCGTGATGGTGCTAACTGGCATCGTCATCTCATCTCTTTTTGGAGCACTTAGCTCGCTCATAAAATTTCTAGCTGACAGCGATGATAAATTGCCTGAAGTTACTTTTTGGCTGATGGGAAGCCTAGCAAGAAGCGGTGGATATAAAAATTTGGCTCTACTTTTTTGCGTAGTTATGATCTGTCTTGTGCCACTTTTCATGCTTCGCTACAAGCTAAATACGCTTAGTTTTGGCGAAGAAGAGGCTAGGGCGATGGGGTTAAATGTGAAATTTTATAACATCATAATCATCATCGCTTCAACGCTTCTAACCGCTACTTGCGTCTCATTTTGCGGTATCGTGAGCTGGGTGGGGCTTGTCATCCCTCACATCATGCGCTTTGTCGTAGGAGCAAATTTCATAACGCTCTTTCCAGCTTCTCTGCTTGGCGGAGGGCTATTTTTGCTTATAGTCGATACTACTTCACGCAGCCTAATGGCAAGTGAGATCCCACTTGGCGTCATCACTTCGCTAGTTGGAGCGCCTCTTTTTGTCTATCTGCTCTATAAGAGCAAAAAGGGTTTTGCGTGAAATTTGAGATAAAAAATTTAAGCTGCGGCTACGATAAAAAGGTCGTTATAGAAAATTTCAATGCAAATTTACAAGATGGCGATATCTTTTGCCTGCTTGGTAGCAATGGCGTTGGCAAAACGACGACGTTTAAGACGATACTTGGCTTTTTAAAACCACTTGGGGGAAAAATTTTAATAGACGGCAAAGACGCGCTAAAGATGAGCGAGAAAGAGCGAGCAAGCTTTATAAGCTACGTCCCGCAAGCTCACACTCCGCCATTTGCCTTTAGCGTTTTTGATGTCGTGATGATGAGTGCAAATGCAAGACTTGGTATATTTGAACGCCCTAGCAAAGAGGATGAGAAGATAGCGTTAGATGCGTTAAAGACGCTAAATTTAGAGAGCTTTAAAGATAAAATTTACACCGATCTAAGCGGTGGCGAGCGGCAAATGGTGCTGATAGCTAGGGCCTTAGCGCAACGCTCAAAGGTGATGCTACTTGACGAGCCAACGGCAAATTTAGACTTTGGTAACCAAATGCGAGTTTTAAAAGAGATAAAAAAGCTTGCAAAGCAAGGCTACATCATCATCCTAACCTCTCATCAACCAGAGCAGGTCTTTTATCTAAACGCAAAAGTTGCGATGCTTGGGCGTGATAAAAACTACATCTACGGCGAGGCTAGCGAGGTGATGAGTAGCGACAATTTAAAGAAAATTTACGGCGCAGATATACGAGTGGTGAAAAATATCATCGATGAACGCGAGCATTACTCTTGCGTTATGGTGGATTGAAAGGAGAAGATATGTTTAAGAAAATTTTACTTTTGGCTTTTTTGCTTGTTAGTTTGCAAGCAAGAGTGGTGCTTGATAGCGACAATAAAAAGGTAGAAGTGCCTGATGTGATCGAGCGCGCGACGCCTTTGATAGGGGCTTTTGTGCAGGTCTCTGCGATGCTTGGCAACGAAGATCATATAATTAGCGGTGCGCCAAAACTGCCTCCACTTATGTCAAAAATTTTTCCAAAAATAAAGAGCAACGACAATAAAAGCGGCATGCTAAGTAGCAGCGTCGAGACTATCATAGCGTCAAAAACGCAAGTTGTTTTTGGGCCAGTTGGTATGATGTTTGATGAAAATAGCAAGGCTCAGCTTGAGAGCACTGGCATCGCAGTTGTGAAGATAGATAAATTTCAAAGCATCAAAGAGATACAAGATAGCTTTAGCAAGATCGCCGAAATTTGGGGCGAAAAGAGCATAAAAAGGGCACGTGAGTTTAATGAGTATTTTAACGATAACATAAAATTTGTAAGTCAAAAAACAGCAAATTTAATACCAAAAAAGAGAGTTTTGGTGCTTAATTATAGCTCTGGAAACTTTAACACCATTAGCTCAAAGGATATCGGCGCTGAGTATATTAGTGTGGCTGGCGGTATAAATTTAAGCTCAGAGCTAAGCGATGGGGATTTTAAAATTTCAAAAGCGATAAACGAAGAACAAGTCATCATCTTTAACCCAGACATCATCATCACAAATTCACAAAAAAGTGCCGATGCCATCGCTAAAAACGTATCATTTGCCAAGCTAAAAGCTGTGCAAAATGGAGAAATTTTTGTAGTGCCAAGTGGCGTTTATCTTTGGAGCGTAAGAAGTGCTGAAGGTGCGCTCTATCCGCTTTGGCTGGCTAAGACATTTTACCAAGAGCTATTTAGCGATCTAAATTTAGAGCAAAAAACAAAAGAGTTTTACGAGAGGTTTTATAACTACAAGCTAAGTGATAGCGAGCTAAAAGAAATTTTGCACCCAAAGGGTGAATTTTGATAATAGGACAAAAATAATGTTATTTATTATATTTAATATATTTATTTAAGTATAAAAGTAAATTTATTTTTCTAATATCCTAAAAAAGAGCTTTTAAAGCTTAAAAACTCAAAAATAAAAATAAACTTCAAATCGGTAGAAATTTTTATATATCTTATAAAATTTCTACCGCTAAATTTATATAAACTACCTTGAAAAGCCCATTTTATCCTTTTTGATTTTAATATCAGCTCTCATTTCTTAATCTAAAAT